>PFTO01000210.1 GCA_002789615.1 Acidobacteria bacterium CG_4_9_14_3_um_filter_49_7
AAAGGGCAGGGGTTTCTTCAAGTCCCATTCTGTTCCGGACAAAACGGTCACGCCCCGCCACCAGCGCGCCAGGTTTCGGATGCTGTAAGTTGCATTCGGGGCGCTGTACGCTTTGCGAAAAATGAAAACTCCATCATGATTCGGATCATACCAGCCTTTCTTTGTTGCGTAGGAAATGATGTCTGGATTTCCGAGGCAGTTGCCGGCGTCAGACAAATTTATTTCCCCAATCGTGTAGCAATTGGCAACCACCGCTACTTTGTCATCCGGTACCCGGCATGCCACCCAGATCCTGCCTCGGACAACGGAGAAGAGCCATGCCTCCTTTGTGTCCGCAACTGAATATGTGCGGCCTGATGAGAGGTAGCCAAACTGCTCCACCAGCTTTCCCCCGATTGTCACCGCTTCCCTGGCACTGTGTGCTCGCTCTGCCATCAGGCGGCGAAGCCAGTAGCCGATGCCCCCATCTGTCAAATCTGCCTTTTCCACCCTGGATGAGCACTGATTTGACGAGATGGTTACCCCGAACTCGTTCATGTAACTGTCGGCAAATTCCTCTCCAGGCATCTGGAGCCAGATGAAGGCGGCGGTTTCGGGTACCTGGGCCAGCGTGCCCCCGTTTTTCAGTGTCACCACTTCCCCCGGAGTGTGAGTCAGGCGGGGTACTTTCATAAAATTGACGATCTGGGGAAGCGGGTCATCTTCATTGTGGGCAAAATAGACTGCCCCATCCCGCGTGGCAGCACTTCCTGCCAGAATGGAAAAACAATTTTCACCACTCTTTGCAACGAGTGGGGGACAGGAGAAAATGATAACGAAAAGGGCGATGGCCCGGGATGTTTTGAACATGACGACTCCCTTTATGAGTGATTACATCAAAATCATTCTACTGAAAAAGGGAGGTCGAGACAAGGGCGGCGCTTTGCGACGGATGGTGAATTGTGAATGAAGAAAGGTCAGAAGAGTGGGCGTTCTGCGTGGGCGTTAGAAAAAACCGCCTTCTGCGGGCTATTCTCAATCTTACCCGGATTTAACCTCGGCCTTACCTTCTACTTAAACTTGGCTCCGAAGCCGCTGCAGCAGCGCAATTCGCCGGGTGTTGAGTGTCAGGTGTTACCTGAAAGAAACAAGTAGAAAATGGAATGGGTCATCCCGCGGCTTTTCTGAACATCACCCATCACAGTGCCGGAGGCACGGCATCACCCATCACTCCCCATCTTTTACCATCCACTATTCACAATTCACTGTCCACAGTGGCGGAGCCACCCACCACGGCCCAGGTGACTTTACCCATGTAGTCCCGAAGGGAATCCAGAAGCGAGTAGAACACGGGTACGACAAACAGGGTCAGGAAAGTGGATGTAGTCAGACCGCCAATGACAGTGACTGCCAGCGGTGCGTACGGAATACCCACCAGGTTCGATTTTCCTACGGCCAGTGGGATCAGTCCCATGATGGTGGTGAGCGCAGTCATCAGAATGGGGCGGAGGCGGTTCTTGCTCCCCTCAATAATGGCTTCCCGTTTGGCGACGCCTTCCCGCCGAAGCTGGTTCACGTGGTCAATGAGCACAATTCCATTGTTTACCACAATACCGATAAGAATCAGTGTGCCGGTGCTGGCCATGGGGTTGAAGATGGTTTTCGTGATAAAGAGGAGCCAGAACGATCCCACAAATGCCAATGGCACAGAAATGATAATAGAAAATGGCAGAATGAACGACTCAAATAGAACTCCCATCAGGAGAAGCACGAAGGTCGCGGCCAGAATCAAAGCAAAGATTGTAGAATTATCGCTTTCCGCCAGATCCTGGAAACGGCGGCCCGTGGTCCAGGAGTAACCCGGCGGCAGCTTCATACCTTCCATGATATGGGTGATGGCTTTGGACATTTCCCCCATGTCCACGTCCGCGTATGTGATCTTAACGCCCAGCATGGTGTTTTTATTCCGGCGGCTCAGTTCCTGGAAGCCCTGCTGAACCTTGAAATTGGCGAGGCTTTCAATGGGGAGCATTTTGCCACCTGATGGAATCTGAAGGGAGCGCACCTGCTCCAGAGATGACCGGTTTTTCTTATGGAACAAGAGCTGAACGTTAATTTCCCTGTCGGGAGCCAGGAATTTTGGCAGTGGAGTTTCCCGAAGCACGCTGGAAATGGTGGATTCAATTTCTATGGGGCGGACACCACGCTGTATGGAGGCCTCCCGTTTGACCGATGCGACAATTTCATCCGACTGTTCGTCCATATCCAATTCGGCGCTGATTACACCTTTGATGTCCCGGAGTCGAGACATCGCAGCGTCCGCGGACGTTTCAAGGACTCCCAGGTCCTTTCCGTAGAAATAGACATTGACGGTGCCGCCCTCGGCGGAGTTATGATCCCCTCTGAAGCGGATCCTGACTCCCGGCTCATCCGGCATCAGTTTTTTTACCTTTTTCATGACTTCAGTCATGTCTTCTTTGGCATCCCGTTCGTCTATCAGCCAGGCATTGACCCACATGTTGTGCATGTTGGCATTGGAGGTAACCGTTTTCATTTCAAGCTCTTTCTGATGTTCGTATAAGAGGTTTTCCAGTTTCTTGAGAAAACTATCCCGCTTTTCCAGTGTCCAATAGCTGGGAACGTGCACGCGAACCCCTATCCTCCGGGGTCCCCCTTGCATGTCCCCGACTTTTCGCATGTGTTTAAGTGGGTACATCGTACTGACTACAACGACCAGGATAATGAGGAAAAGGGAGCGTTTGTGAGAAAGTGACCAGCCCAGTGCCTTTCCGTATCCGGAAGCGAGTTTCGTTCCGCTGTAGGAAGCAGTTGGGGTCCCGGTGTGCCCGTTCCGGCGCATCAGGTAGGCGGAGGAAAAGGGAATCAGGACCAGGGCGACAAACAGCGAAGACAGCAAAGCCAGGATGATTGAAATTCCCACGAACCGCATGAACAACTTCATCATTTCGTTATTTCCCATCAGCATCATCGGGAGAAACACCACGATAGTGGTCAGGGTGGCGAGTGTAATGGCAAGCCCAACTTCCCGGGCACCCTGAACAGCGGCTGTCCGGTTGTCCAGACCAAGGGCTTTGAGACGCTCAATATTTTCAGACACAACTATAGCGTTGTCCACCAGCATACCCACCGCCAGCATCAGCCCCATGAGTGTCAGCAGGTTCAGGGAATATCCCATGAAATAGAGCCATAGTACTGCCATGAGCATGGAGAATGGGATGGAGAGTGACACAATCAGGGTCAACCGGAAACGCTTCAGGAATACAAATACCACGAGCATTGCGAAAAGGCCCCCGATGGCACCTGAAATCTGCAGGTCTGTCAGGGAATTATGAATCACCGCGCCTTGATCCCAGATGTTGAAGGACTGATACCCTTTCAATTCCGGTTGGGTGGCAAACAGTTCTTTCATTCTGGTTTGTACTTCCCGGCAGAGATCCACAGTATTGCCGCCGGATTCCTTGTACACGCTCATAAAAATCCCCGGCTTACGGGCCACGTGATAAACAGAGGTCCGTTCCGGTACGGCGTATTTCACGGTGGCGATGTCCCGAATGCGCAGATCCTTGATTCCGATGGGGAGGTTGCTGATGTCCTCAAGGGATTGGAATCGTGCTGAAGTTACCACAAGGCTCTTCTTGCCTCCTTCGACCAGATAGCCGGAGGAAAGAACGAAATTATCTTTTCTCAACGCCTGTAACAGAGAGTAGAAGTTGACCTTATGCTGTTGGATTCTGTCAATATCTGCCTCTATCAGGATAGATTTTTCTTCCAGCCCGTCGAATTCAATCTTGGCCACGCCGTCAATGCGCTGCAGCCGGGGTTCCAGAATGTCCACCATGACGTGATTCGGATCCTCGGCGTCCTTAGGCGGATTGATGGCAAAGTTGACGACCGCCTCGCTGTTCGGATCCCATTTTCGGGTGTAGATGCGGTCTATTTCAGCCGGCAGCAGGGGTCGTACCCGCTCGATCCGGTCAGAAACCTCCTGATACGCGGTCGCCATGTCAGTACCCTGATTGAATTCAATCCAGATGGCCGCACCTGTGCTGGTGGATCTGGAATTCAATGTCTTGATGTTGGAAACCGTGCTGAGTTCATCCTCCACAGGTACTGCTATCTGATTCATTACCTCCACGGGTGTAGATGAAGGATACGGTATGTATACGTGCATGAATGGCGCCGTAAAGCCGTCAGGCAACATTTTCAGCGGCAGGCGAAAATAGGCAATCAATCCGAAAATTATGATTACAGCAAACATCATTAATACTGTAATGGGGCGTTTTACACTGAATTCCGGAATACTTGTCATGTAACCATCCTGTTCATTTTGAGGTGCGCAGGTCATCCACTGACAACCACTGAAACCTTATACGCCAAAATTCTCGATATGTTATACTCGATCCGAAAAAAATCCATGAATTATTCTGGAGGAAACCCATGCAGAAAAGACTTCTTTTACTACTCATAGTTGTCGGAATGATGATCTCATGCGGTAGCGTTCGCCGGCAGATGCTCAATGCGGAGCTGACCCGGGCTGAGGATATGCGGGACGCTGAGCAACTGGTAAGAATTGTCAGAACGTTGGTTCCGACGGATCAGGACGATGCGGTACATGCGGCGCTGGCCGCTGGCCGAATCCCTTCTTATGCGGCGTGGCAGGAACTGGCACTGCGTTTCGGAGAAGATCCGAAAGTCTCCCAGGCACTGGCAATTGCCACGCGATTCCCTGAAAATGGATTTACCAAAACTCAGGTGCTGAATATGCTGAAGGGCTTTTCCACAGGGAAGGAAGTCGTAATCTCCATGCTAGCGCTGGACACACAGGCAGCATTCAGTGAGGCCTTGTCCCATCCTGAGTTTGACAAGCTGGTAGCAGCCAATCTCTGGCGGGCCAAAACCGTTGTCACTCCGGACGACGTTGCCGCGGCTTACCGGGTTCATCCCGCTGAAACAGTCTATTCTGCCTACCGGTTGAAACTGAAAGGCATCGTACTGTCAGAAGACCTGGAAAAAATGGAAGTCTTCCAGAAAGTCTATGGAATAGCTGTCTGTGACAAGCCTGCCGATTTTTTGACCGACCCGGACTGGCGGGTAAAAGTGGCGGCCCTTCGGGCGGACAACAGCCGAAAGGGAGCCGTGACCCTTCTGGACGATGACAATCCACTGGTACGTGTAACCGCACTGGAGAGTTATCTGAAAAATGGTGGTACAGTCTGGCGGAAGGCAAAACGGCCCATGTCACCCATGGAAGTGGAGACGCTGTTGAGAACATCGGATAACGCAGAATTGGCTGTCACTTTCTTCGAAAAAGGCGGAGAGCAGGCAGAGGTGTCTGCCCCCTATATGCCGAAGTTGAAAGAAAGAACCGTGATGGAGTCCGGGGTTCCGGATGCCGCGAAAATCGCGTTTCTCGATCACCGTCTCGGGGAAGACAAGGCACTGGAATGGGCGGAAACCCGCTTCCACGATACAGCTTCTCCTGCCGCTCTCCAGTACCTTCTGAACAAGCTTCCGGATGTGGGGAAGGCCCCCTTTGTGGCGGAGGCAAAAAAGCGGGGAGGTGTGTTACTTTCGGTTCTGGATGACTTCGGGGTCAAAGAGAAACGGGAGGAAGCCCGGCCCCTTGCCGTTTATCTAAACCTTCTGAACAAAGCGGAAGCACTCAGCGGGTTTAACATTGAAACAGAAAAGGGCGCCATTCACTGCCGGTTTTTCCCCCACGAAGCCCCCTTGACCTGCCTGAATTTCGCGAAGCTGGCTAAAAGTGGCTACTTTAACTCCAGCCGTTTTCACCGGGTCGTGCCCGCCTTCGTCGCCCAGGACGGTGATCCTACCGGTACCGGTTCCGGTGGTCCGGGCTACAGCATTCGCTGCGAATACAATGAACTGAATTACGATCGGGCCGGCCGGGTCGGCATGGCGCTGGCGGGAAAAGACACCGGCGGCAGCCAGTTCTTTTTGACCCATCTCGCCACACCCCACTTGAACCAGCGATACACCATTTTCGGGCAGTTGACATCCGGGATGGACGTGCTGGATACGCTGGAACGACTGGATGAAATCAAACAGATCACCATCGATGAAACAGACGCAAAGCACTGAGAAGGTACTGGTCAGCGCCTGTCTGCTGGGTTATCGGTGCAGATACAACGCCGAATTGCTGGAAGTGCGAACAATCCCGGAACCGGCTGATGCCATCGTTTTGGTCTGTCCGGAAGAATTGGGATCTTTACCCACACCGAGGCCACGGTCGTTTTTTGAAGACGAGCACACCGGTGCGGATCTTGTTTCCGGGGTGGGAGGCCGGGTGATTACAGAAGCTGGCGAGGATCTGACCAGTGCATTCCTGGCTGGTGCCAGGCGTACATTGGCGATCGCCCGGGAGGTGGGAGCCCGAAAGGCGTATCTGAAAGAACGTTCCCCCTCATGCGGATGCAACACTATTTATGTCCAGGGCGAACAATCCCGAGGGAAGGGTGTTACTGCGGCACTCCTTGAAAAGAACGGGATTGAAATCGTGCCCGTAGAGTGAGGGGAACTCAATCTGTCAAAGTTGATTCAAGAGTTCGATCCGCTTTTTCTGATACTCTTCCTTTGTAATCAATCCTTTATCAAATAAGTGTTTCAGTTGTTCCAGCTTTGCTTCTATGTTGGTGCCCGCATTATCAGCAGGAGTCGTTTGCTGTTCTGTCTGTTGGACAGGCTGGGCGGCTTCGTCTGCCATGGCTTCAACTTTATTCAGGTCCACCTCCAGTTGCTTGGCTTTAATAGCATTGCTGATGGCAGTTTTGTACATGTGATAGTCCTTGATTCGATAAGCTTTCTCAAAGTACTGAACGGCATTGTCATAGTCACGATCAAGAAAATAACACATTCCGAGGTTGTAATAGGTGCGGGAACGTTGTTTGGCTTTAACAGACATATTTTTTTCAGCACACTGGGCAGCGTTTCTGGACAAGCGGAAAGCCTCAGCCATGTCTCCGCTGCCAAGTGCCTGAAACGCCTGTTTCATGCCGCAGGTTTTGTCATTGAAAAATACAGGAGACAGGGTTTCGTTCCAGGGCAGAAAAAAATGGCTGACCTCTACGACAGCTTCCTTCATCAAGTCGTCTCTCAGATTTTCAACCGAGGGGTATTCTGGATATCCCTTTTCATAATTAACGTTCTGTTGATCCCGATCTTTCTCAAACACGGTGGATTGGAAGATTTTTCCCGTGGACAGGTCAGTGGTCTGAAAAGAGAACTTCATGGATACGGTGATTTTTGAAATATACTTGATCTTCTTCTTTCCATTGGATTTGTATTCTTCAGTCAGATGTTCCCTTTCGTAACGATCCCGGTATACTTTGACAAAAACAAAGGCAGCAGGCCCCAGAACTTTTCCAAGTCTTGCGGCAGTTCCAGGATCCATACGTCCATAGACCCCCATGTTCTGCTCCGTAAGGATAGCATCAATATGCTGGCGGTCCATGACTTCAATGCGACCGTCATTTACAAAATAAGATACCAGGTAGTCTGCCAATTCACGGGAACTCCGTGAGCGGTCAGGGTAAAATGCCAGACGGTCAATTTTTACCATTAACTGGGGTGGGTGCGTCAGTGTGACTCTTACATTGGGATTGGTCAATCCCGCGTACCATTGTGAAAATGCCGTTATACTGAATAGCAGAAAGAGAAGGCCTCCGACTTTCTTCATCATATTATCTCCTTTATATTCCGTTGGCAGTATAGCGTAGCTGTTTCCAATTTTGAATAACAATGTTTTCGGCGCTGGATTCTGCTTTCCGTGGCGCAGTTAATCAAGAAGAGATTATTATCCGGAGGGAAAGCTCGCATGAAAGAACTGCAGTTCAACATACCTGTTCCGCGATATGCATTGGGAAAAGGCCTGTCCGTATCCGCCTCCCGAAATTTTCTTTCCGAACCATCCACGATTCACCACCCACCATCCACAGTCTTTTCTGCCGCCCACGCGTAACGCCCGCTTTTTTGCTTAAAAGAGCAGAGAGAGGCAGGAAACACCGCCGTCCATCTTCTGGAATTCCGATAGTTCGACTTCGAGAACTGAGAAACCGTTTTCAGTCAGCATGGATGAAACGGCGGGGAACCCAGCCGGGAGAATGACATGGTCGTTAACGCGACGACAGTTGCATGCGTAAGTGTCCTCCGGTGAAATCACAAAACGGTTAACCCCGGCAAACTCCGGTCTGTCTTT
>PFTO01000126.1:0-361 GCA_002789615.1 Acidobacteria bacterium CG_4_9_14_3_um_filter_49_7
CTGCTGCTGAGATTCCGAAAGCTCAAAAGAAAAAAGAAGCTACAGGGGTTTATCAAGGAGACTATGAAGAGAAGTTTCCAGAGTTTTACGCCCGTAGTCGATATTGGCGAGATCATTATGATCGTTTGAGAACTCCCAATGGAACAGAAGTGATTGACCCTATTTCCCCAAAGGATGATTCGCTTTTTGCAGTCGTTAGCCAGCGCTATTCTTACCATTTCTATGAACTACCTAAACTCCAAAAAGTTGAAGGCAAAAAGTTTTTTAAAACTATTGGTGACTAGTGCGCATTGCGTTTAAATAGAAATATTTCATAAAAAATTCTTGAACATTTTTATATTAAATTAATATTTTAAGCTTA
>PFTO01000126.1:490-8306 GCA_002789615.1 Acidobacteria bacterium CG_4_9_14_3_um_filter_49_7
GTTATACAATTTTCTACATATCCGCTCCCGGTCCGGTTGTGGATGGTGTGTGGGTGGATGGCGGTAAAGTATATGCGTCTGACTATGAAACCGACAAACTGTATGTGGCGGATGTGTACACCCTCAACGGCAAATGTGTTCGGTCCGACGAGAGGAAAGGACATGCCACCCTGTTCACGGAAGTACAGAATCTCGGGCCGGGGGATATCACCGGAGGCACTGTTACCGTGGCGATCCCCGTGGACGGACCCAACCAGAAGCTAAATAAAATCACCTGGACAGATGGCGCCCGGATTGAAACGGACCAGTGGGGCCAGAAAGCGGCTGTTTACAAAATGAAAAAGATGAAGCCGGGTGAAAAGGAGTCACTTCGTATGGACGCGGAGGGTACTTTTTACCGTATTTCTACCAAGATTTTCCCCCACGAAGTGGGCTCTTTATCGGAAATTCAGGCTGAAATTACGAAAACTTATCTTCAGGATGGGGATAAATACCAGGTGAAAAGTGAATATATCCAGAACAAGGTAAAAACAATTGTTGGACATGAAAAGAATCCGTACTTCATAGCGAGAAAGCTCTTCGATTTTCTTACAGGCAGGATCAATTATCAGATGGTGGGCGGCTGGGATATTGCGCCTACGGTTATTGAGCGGGGCACCGGTTCCTGTTCTGAATACACGTTTGCCTACATTGCCCTATGCCGGGCTGCAGGAATACCTGCACGGTACGTGGGTTCCATGGTCGTCCGGGGAGAAGCCTCTTCTGTTGACACAGCCTATCATCGCTGGGCGGAAATTTATCTGCCGAAAATCGGATGGTTTCCTGTGGATGTCAATGCGGGTGACCGGGATTGGCAGGGCGACAGGTGCTTCTGGTTTGGTGGCATTGAAAATCGATTTCTCATCACCACCCGTGGCGGAGGAGATTCCACGCTTTTGAAATGGGGGTATAATCATGAAATCGAATATCAGACTCTCGGCAAGGCGAATATCCGAAACGAGAGATTTGCAGAGTGGGATGTGGTGGAGTGATCGGTTTTCTCGAAGGAAAACTCTTTCGTAAAGAGGCTGACCGCATCATTTTGATGGCAGGTGGTGTCGGCTATCAGGTGGCCATATCCTTTCAAACCTTCTGCTCCCTTCCGCAGACGGGAGAGCCGGTATCGCTGGAGATTTATCATCACGTAAAGGAAGACCGAAGTGAGCTGTATGGCTTTGCGTCGCTTCGCGAGAAAGAACTTTTTGAGAAGTTGATCTCTGTCAGCGGAATCGGTCCGAAGACAGGATTGGGAGTCCTCTCACCGCATCCTGCCGGAGAGGTGGCAGCGGCAATTGACAGCGAAGATATTTCGTTTCTTACCCGGATTCCCGGAATTGGGAAGAAAACGGCCCAGCGGGTAATTCTGGAACTGAAGGGAAAGCTTGCCCACGATGAATCGGAGATGACTGAATTATCTCCGGGTGCCTCAGGTTTCAGGGATGACGCGTTGAACGTGCTGGTGAATCTCGGCTACAAAAAAAGCCAGGCGGAGAAGGTTGTGGATGCCGTGTTGGTTGATTCTGATCCTGAGGATTTTGAGGAGATGATGAAGAAGGTGTTCGATCAGATTGGCGGTGTGTAGAACAGAGAGAGGGAAGGGAACCATTTGAGTAAAGAGCAGATTCGGGAAAGAAGAGAATAGTGGATGGTTTGAAAAAGAAAAAAATAGGAAAGCCGTGGGGGTTCAACCCCACGGCTTTCTTTATGGTCAATCCGACCGTATCTATTTCTTTGCGGGTCTTGGCGGTGTTCCCTTTTCTTCAAACTGTTTCAAAATTTTCGGATCGACAGCACTCTTGTTTATCATGAAATCCAGCATTTTCAGTTTGACGTAATCTTCCCGGTAAAACATGTAGCCTTCGAATTTTCCCTTCCGGGCACTTCGGGAAGAGTCCTTGATCAGGTACCAGTCATGACCGTCGAAGTGGGTCCATCCCACCATATGAATACCGTGATCGTCTGTGGATGTGCGGTTATAAAAACGCATTTCCCGGGAATCCTGATTGATCAGTTTTTCCGGGATGTCAAAATCAGGCACAACCCCAGCATCAAAGGTACCCCTGTATCCCGGCTCAGATACGTCGCCGCCAATGGCGATGGTAAACCCGTTTTTCATGGCTTTGTTCAGGATACTGTACCAGGTCGTCAAAGGGACATTGTGCGCATCCTTTGCATGGCGCCAGTTGTCCGGCACTTTGTACTCACCCTTCTGCCAGAACGGCATATATTCGAAGGAGGTAAATTCCAGGTAATCATCCATGTTCAGACCACATGCATCGGTCAGAAATGTTACCGGCGTGTGGTCTTTCCCTTCGTACTGAAATGAAGTTGGCGGAACACCGAGATATTTGTTGAGAATCGTGCGGGTGTGCGCCAGGATTTCCGTTTCATCCCACATGTCCAGTTTTTTTACGTAATCCAGATAGCCCTTCAATTCTTTCATCAGGAGAAGATGATTAAATTCATTCTTACCGTTGGCGTAACCGGGATAGGCCGCCTCCGGTACAATACCGTACCGGCGCCAGATTGCAGGAATTGCGTCCGCTTCTGAACCCTCATCCACCAGGGAATGTCCGTATTCCCGGACAAAGCGCCGGACTTTTTCGACGTATTCCCAATACACGGTGTACATTTCAGAAAGCTTAATTTTCTTTTGATGCAGTCGATAGATTTCTGATTCCATGTAGGATGTTGTACTGAAAGACCAACAGGTTCCGGTGTAATACTGGGGAACAGGGGAGAAATGGAAAGATGATTGGAAGACATCAGGAGAAGCCGGTACTTTTACGTTGGAAAAATCCATCCAGAAGCGCTTCTTTTCTTTCTTCTTTTTGTTTTTTTCCTCTTTCAATGTCTTTTCATGGGCTTCCCGTTTCTTCTGGGCCGATTTCAGCAGATTATCGCTTTCCTCTTTCAGTTTTTTCAAAACCTTGTCCGGTTTCTGGACTTCATAGACACTATGGTCCTGTCCCGGCGACCCTGCGAAAAGAGATAGCCCGGCAAATACAATAGCCATTACCAGTATAATCAGTTTCTTCATACTTCCTCCAATTCGTGGAATCTTCAATCCAAACCAACATATTTTAGCACAGGGGAAGGACAAACGAGGAGAAGGCTGGACAACGTTGCCCGTGAGCAAAAACAGAGAGTTTCTTGATTGGAGCCTGGCTCATCCTGAACTCAACCGGGACCCAAACCTTATCTCTACTTGTCTCAATTGGATGTTAAAATGAACTATCGAAAATTTGGAGAGTGTTGATGCTGAATACGAAAGACAGACAATGGGTGGCGGCGAAAGCGGAGATTACGGAACAGCAGGTGAATGCGATTACGGAATTATTGGCAGATGGGAGCACCGTTCCCTTTATTGCTCGATACCGGAAGGAAAAGACCGGCGGGTTGGATGAGGTCTCCATTCTTTTGGTAGAAGAAGGGCTTTCATATCTGAAAGAACTGAACGAACGCAAGACCACTGTGGTGAAAACAATTGAAGAACAGGGGAAGCTGACCCTTGAACTGAAACAGAAAATTGAATCCATCCATGTGAAACAGGAATTGGAGGATCTTTACCTGCCATTCAAACCCAGGCGCAGAACAAAGGGGATGATTGCACGGGAGCAGGGACTGGCACCACTGGCAGACGCCATTCTGTCCGGTTCCGGTTCGGAGCTGGCGGACCTCGCGGCCGAATTTGTCAATGTTGAAAAAGGTGTTGAAACCGCTGAAACTGCCCTTTCCGGAGCCTGTTATATTGTGGCAGAACTTTTTTCCGAGAATGCCGATTTTCGCAAAAGGGTCCGTGATTTTGTTTACCGGAAAGGCGTACTGGAGAGTATGGCGGTAAAAGACTGGGAAGGTAAACGCTCCAAATATGAACAATACTATGAGTATCGGGAAATGGCATCTGCCATTCCGTCCCATCGGGTGTTGGCGATTCGCAGGGGCGAGCGGGAAAAGGTACTGAAAACAAAGTTGGAAGTGGACAGAGAGCTTATCGCGAGACTGGAAGGGGAGCGGATGATTCCAGTTTCCCATCCCTATCGGGAATGGCTGGGTGTCGTGCTGGACGATGCCCTGGTTCGGCTGGTTTTGCCTTCCATTGAGTTGGACATCCGGGGAGAGATGAAGAAGAGGGCGGATGATGAGGCGATTTCCGTTTTTGCCGCCAATCTTGAGAAACTTCTTCTGGCAGCTCCAGCGGGAAATATTCCTGTACTGGGTGTGGACCCCGGATACCGAACCGGTTGCAAAATTGTGGCACTGGACGGTACAGGGAAACTACTGGCCCATGATGTTATTTATCCCACCAAACCTCGGGAAGACACCGAAGGTTCCAGAAATAAGACCCTTGCTCTCATGAAGAAACACGGGCTGAAAGCGGTGGCGATCGGAAACGGCACCGCGTCACGGGAAACCGAGGCGTTTATCCGGTCCATTGTGGATGAGGGCATTGTGGTAATTGTTGTAAGTGAATCCGGCGCATCTGTCTATTCAGCGTCAGATGTGGCGAGGGAAGAGTTTCCAGACTGCGATCTCACGGTTCGTGGTGCGGTGTCCATTGGAAGGCGGTTTCAGGATCCCCTGTCCGAACTGGTAAAAATAGATCCCAAGGCCATTGGTGTGGGCCAGTATCAGCATGACGTCAATCAGGCGCTTCTGAAGCGAAAACTGGATACGACCGTGGTTTCTGTTGTGAACAGAGTGGGGGTGGATGTAAATATTGCTTCCCGACATCTTCTGAGTTATGTGTCCGGTATCGGAGAAACCCTGGCAACGAACATCGTCGCCCATCGGGATGAAAATGGTCCCTTTCAAAACCGTAAGGGGTTGAAGACGGTTCGGATGTTCGGCCCCAAAGCCTTTCAGCAGAGCGCTGGATTCCTGAGGATTCGAAACGGAGAAACGCCCCTTGATAACACGGGCATCCATCCTGAAAGTTATCAATTGGTGACAAAAATGGCAATGTCTGCGGGGATTAAATCGAATGAACTGATACAAAACGATAAAATCCTGGATAAGTTGCCATTGGAAAAATTGATATCAGATGATTTCGGACTTCCAACACTCCGGGACATTGTAAAGGAACTGAAGGCACCGGGCCGGGATCCCAGGGAAAAATTCGAGCCCTTTGAATTTGCCGCTGGAATTGAGTCTCTTGCGGATTTGGAAGAGGGGATGATACTCAACGGAATTGTTACAAATGTAACTGATTTCGGTGCTTTCGTGGACATCGGAGTTCATCAGGACGGGCTGGTTCATGTGTCTCAGTTGAGCAACAAGTTTGTAAAATCACCGAAGGATGTGGTTTCCGTTGGAGACAGAATAAAAGCTAGAGTGGTTTCAGTGGATACGGAATTAAAGCGGATTTCACTGAGCATGAAGGAACTGGAAAACCGGTCTTCCGGCGAGAAGAAGAAACGGTGAACAGTGTCTTCTTGGAGAAAGATCCGGGAAACCAGCTTAACAAGCTGAAAAAAAACAGGGGGCTCATAATTGAGCCCCTGTCCATGTTTGTGTTCGTCGGGATTACAGAATCTTTTTGATACTGTTTCCCTCACCCATAATGAGTAGTTTCGGCTTATAACCTGGAATCTCCGTTTCTGAGAGCGTACGATACGTGACGATGATGATCTGGTCCCCCGGAATTCCCAACCTGGCGGCCGCACCATTCAACTCGAACTGTCCCTTTCCCCTCTCGCCCTTGATAGCGTAGGTGATGAGCCTGGCACCATTATTCACGTTGAATACGTGAATCTGCTCAAAATTCGCGATGCCGGCTTTCTCCAGGATGGCTTCGTCAATCGTCAGCGAACCGGAATATTCAAGGTTGGCGCCGGTAAGGGTCGCCCGATGAATCTTGGCGCTGAGAAATGTTCGTGACATCTGCTTCTCCTTCTGAGGCATTTCGTCCGAAACAATTGTACCGCACAAGTTTTGACAGGCAAGGAAAAGTTTCCAGCTGACAGGGAAGAACGTTCACTGCGGTGGAGGCTGTACTGATTCCGTGGCACTTCGTGTCAATCATCACCGGATTGCTGTTTCAATACGTGGCACATTCGTGCCACTTCCCGTCAGCGGCACCGAACGACTCTTTCATGCGAGCATGAGAGCCGTTCGTCTCGGCTGCCGTTCCGCTCCGCGTGAATTGAAACAGCAAATAAGCGTGTAAGATGACTGAAACAACAACCCTCGGCACCACCTCCCTCCTTTCCGGTTGACGCTCAAGTCTCGGACCATCTGTGCGCGTTCGCTCCTTTCGCTTCTCGTCACGTACCGACGTACTTCTCCTCTTTCTTTCCAGTCGTGAACGCACACATTTGCTCCAATCCGTCGCGTCCCACGATCTCCCGGTTGGTGCGTTTCGCCTCATGGCTCAACTCCCTCCCGAGATCGGTGCTGCGGAATTGTATACCTCTAATTAAGTTTCCAGTCCGGGCTGCTTCGCAGCCCAGGGAAAGGAAGAGAAAGAAAGGGAATGAGTAAAACGGGGATTGGCAACGCCCCGGTGTCTGTTCCCTGCTTTACGGCCATAGCCAACTCCATCTTATATATAAGTTGAAGTATCTATATGTTACATTATTCAAAAGCGGTAACTCACTCCTGTTATACGTTGCGATCGCGGATGCTTGCATCCAGGCGAATGCAACGGAATGCCGGTTGTGAGCAGACATCAGTCTGCGTGGAGCGATCCGATCGCGCTGTTGGACATGGTACGAAGTGCCACGGTTTGAAGCAGCATCTCCCAGAGGTGGCCAACCAACTCCGACTCAGTGGGGAAATTCTTTCTTGCAGCGTGTTGTTGTATTGACAAGGGGGAAGGCCGTGCTATAATACTTTTCTGTTGGACAGGGGGAGTTGTGCGAATAGAAGTTGCAAAGATTGAACAGCGGCCACTTAGAGGCAATTTCAGGATTCGGGACTGTGTGGAGGATCCGGGATTTAATGACAGCTTTACAGTAAAAGATTGTCTGGTTAAGTATGAATTGTACCGGATCAGCGAAGCTGAGATTATGCTGAAAATCCATTATTCCGGGTCAATGCAACTTGCCTGTACAACCTGTCTGGAAGGGTACGAGTCCCAGCTGGATGAGTCATTTTCCGTCCTGTTCACATCGGACCCCGTGGAAGCTGAAGGGGCGGTAACATTGGAGGGGAAGGACGGATTTGTTCAAGTACTGACCAGTGATGTGATTGATCTGGAACAACAAGTTCTGGACACCATTCGGCTGAATATTCCGATGGCACATCAGTGCCGGCAGGATTGCCGAGGGATTTGCCCCGGTTGCGGTAAGAACCTCAATGAGGGTGATTGCGACTGTGTGGCGGATACCGTGGACCCGAGATGGAAAGATTTGGAATCATTTTTGAATAAGAAGGAGTAAGTTATGGCAAACCCGAAACGAAGACATTCAAAAGCTAGACGTGACAAGCGCCGGGCGCATGACGCCATGAAGGTGCCGGCACTGAGTATTTGTCCCAACTGTCAGGAAAAGAAGCTGCCTCACAGAGTGTGCCCGCATTGTGGGTATTACAAGGGCGAACAGGTGGTGGAAGTTAAAGAATTCTGAGTTTACAACAAATGTTACTATTTTGAGGGGAAGTTCATGCAACTTCCCTTTTTTTATTGGGCGATTCTGTTCCAGAGTGTGTACAGCAGGTAAAATTTACCGATGGTGTAGCAGACCATGGCTGCCATCAACGCGGATGCAATAAGCGGTGCTGTCTGCAGGTAGGCACCAATGGCAAGTAGAATCACCGGAATACCAACCGTGTAGGA
>PFTO01000173.1:0-3143 GCA_002789615.1 Acidobacteria bacterium CG_4_9_14_3_um_filter_49_7
GTCTGCCATTCTACCAGAAACCTCAGCAACATGGGAAAACCTTCAAAGGTGACATCGATAAACTCCCGAGCCACGTTTCCTTTCAGGTGGGATTTCATTCAGACAACACTCCACAGCCCGTGGACAGCGGGACAGATAGCGGCATCTGTTTCCCTCCGGGACTTCTCTCTTCTCGCGCTTCATCAGCATATTATTCCGCAGATCCTCAATACGATAAGGTGGAGATGCCTGCAGAAGTTCTTTTGTATAGGGGTGTCGCGGTCGGGAAAGCACATCGTCCGTTTTTCCAATTTCAACAACTTCACCTGCGTACATGATAGCTACACGATTCGCAATTCCTCTAAATAGAGACAGATCATGGGCAATCAGCAGTATGGAAATCCCTGATTTGTCCCGGAATTCTCTCAACAGAGCCAGTATCCCTCCCCGGAGTTCGGCGTCCAGTGCGCTAACGGGTTCATCAGCAATCAGCAACCGGGGACGAAGGGCAAGAGCCCTGGCAATACATACACGCTGCTGTTCACCTCCGGACAATTGATCCGGACGCTTCTTCATGCAGGCACCGGACAATCCCACCGATTCAAGCAGCTTTTTCACGAACGTGTCGGTACCCTCTGTTGCTCTTATCCCTTGAATTTTCAATGGTTCCGCAACAATTTTAGACACCCGCATCACCGGATTCAATGATGCCAGGGGATCCTGAAAAACCGCCTGGATTTCTCTTCTGCTTTGCTGCTGGTCTCCCCGATTCAGGGAGGTGAATGCCACTCCCTTGTATCTGATCTCACCTTCATCCGGCTGTTCAAGCCCCAGTAGAAGACGGGAAATCGTTGTCTTACCTGAACCGGACTCTCCGGCCAGTCCCAGTATTTCGCCCGGAAAAATATCGAAAGAAACATTTTGAACTGCAGTAAACATGGATCTGTTCCCGCTTGAGACCTGAAACCTCTTTGTGCATTTGGAAACAGTTAATAGCGGTGGCATCGAACCTTCCTGCCGTCTACTTCCCGAACTTCCGGCAATTGGGAAGCGCAATTTTCCTGAGAATGGGCACATCTTTTGGAAAAGACACATCCGCAAAATGACTCAGATGTACTCAACCCCCGGGCCCCAATTGAACCGCATGGGTCACCGGCCTGTAGAAGTGCCTGTGAATACCCATGTAGCGGGTTTTCAAGTATTCGTTCCGTCGGCCCTGCCTCTACAATTACCCCACCATTCATCACTGCCAGCTTTTCTGTGAGCCCTTCAAGAAGTAGAATATTGTGCGTGATCATCAGTAGGCTTGAGCCCTTTGCCACTTGAAACAGCAGTCCCAGCATCTCCTTTTCCGATGTGGAATCGAGACCGGTGGAAAATTCATCCGCAATCACCAGTTTCGGCTTCAACATGAAAACAATGGCGAGATAAACCCGCTGCGCCATTCCACCGCTCAGGGAATGCGGGTAGGACGAAAGAATTCGTTGAACCCGGTTAAATCCTACCTTTCCCAGCCAATCGGCCGATATGTCAATCGCACCTTCCTTTGAATCCGCGCAATCGTTGGCAAGCAGGGTTTCAACCATCTGCTGCTCCACGGTGTAGACAGGATCCAATCCTGAAGCAGTGTTCTGAACAAGGAAACCGATTCCACGACCTCGAATCCTGCGACGGTCGGATTCTTTCATTTTAAGCCAATCAGTTCCGCGGTAGAAAATGTGCCCGTTCTTTACACTGATTCCCCTCGGAAGAAGGCCGGCCATTGAGCGTGCGAGCATACTCTTCCCAGCCCCGGACGAACCGACAAGTCCCCAGGTCTCTCCTTCCTCGATTTCAAGGGATAAATCCTGCAGAATGAGTCGATTTTTCGTAGCCACAGACAGGTTTTTTACCTGCAACAGTGGCGGCATCAGAAGAGCTTCCTGTCCGGGACGATAAGTCCAAACAGCGCATACGCCTTTCCGGTTACACAGCGCCCTCTCGGTGTTCTTTCCAGAAATCCCATCTGGAGCAGATATGGTTCATACACATCTTCGATCGTGTCTCTGTCCTCTGAAATCGCCGCTGCCAACGTTCCAAGTCCAACAGGACCGCCTCCATGGTTTTCAATAATTGTTTTCAGGATCCTTCGATCCACCTCGTCAAAGCCATGTTCATCCACTTCCAGCCGCCTCAGACCCATACCTGCAATCTTTCGGTCAATAATGCCCTCACCCTTAACATCTGCGAAGTCCCGGAGACGGCGTAGAAGTCGGTTTGCAATTCGTGGTGTACCCCGCGAACGGCGCGCAATCTCAAAGGCGCCCTCCTCGTCAACAGGGGCTCCGAGTATTCCTGCCGATCGTTTTACAATAATTGATAATTCTTCCACGGAATAAAAGTTCAGGCGATGCACGACTCCGAATCGATCCCGCAGCGGGGCGGTCAGCATCCCTGCCCTGGTGGTGGCTCCCACCAGCGTAAACGGATTCAATTTGAATCGAAAGGAACGGGCACCAGGTCCCGTGCCGGTAATTAGATCCAATTGAAAATCCTCCATCGCTGGATATAAGATTTCCTCCACAGATGCCGGCAACCGATGGATTTCATCCACAAACAACACATCTCCCGGCCCCAGTTTGGTAAGAATCGCCGCCAGATCGCCGGCCTTTTCTATCACCGGACCCGACGTGGTTTTGATATGAACACCCAGCTCATTGGCAATGATCATACCCAGCGTTGTCTTTCCCAGACCGGGAGGTCCGTAGAACAGGCAATGGTCCAATGCTTCCTGTCGCCGCTTTGCAGCTTCGATGTAAATTGCGAGATTATCCTTTATCCGTTCCTGCCCGACATAATCTTCCAGAGTCGCCGGTCGTAATACCTGCTCAAAACTGGATTCATCGTTAAATTGTTCCGGGTCGTATATCTTCTCTTCCATGCCATCAGTTTACAGGAAAACGCTCTGACCTTCAATTGTATAAACATCAGTATGGATCTAAGTTCAGGCCTAAGTTTACGTAAAGAGTACAAGTTGTTAAGTCATTCTTTTTCCATGGTCAAACTTGAACTCAAACTTAAACTTGCTTCTTCTTCTCTTTTCTCTTGCTTCGGTGGGTTTAGATGGATATAATGGTCGGGCTTTTGGCGGTGTAGCTCAGGCGGTTAGAGCATGCGGCTCATAT
>PFTO01000173.1:3151-11176 GCA_002789615.1 Acidobacteria bacterium CG_4_9_14_3_um_filter_49_7
AAACCCGCCAAGAGGCGGGTTTTTAATTTCATTCCAGATTTGTTCACCAGTTCTGCTGCATTCCTCCGCTACCACCTTTTCTCATTCCACGATCCATTCTGCCACTACGGTGATCCTTCATATTCATGAATTGCTCCCGTTTTTCTTTTGCAATGTCCAGCAGTTTCTGGCGTTGTTCCTTTGTCAGCACGTCATGGAGCGCCTGGATTTTCCCAGTCATGAATTTCTCCGCTGCCACCCGCATCTCATCCCGCAGCTTTTCCCGTTCCACCCGAATGGCTTCGGCGTTGAAGTTATCAGAAACAAATTCATCCATCATTTTGTCCTTCTCACCGCGCAATCCTTTCACCTGGTTTTGCCAGTAGCTTTTAACTTCTGTGAGAACCTGGTCCAATTTCTGGTTCTGGCTCTCGTTCAGTCCCAGTTCGGTTCGAACAGATGCAACCAGGTGAAAGAGCATTGCCGGCCCATTCTGCCTGACATTGGGACGGTTCTCCCGTGCACGTCCTGGCGCTGCCATCAGCGTACCCGTCACCATTACGATTCCCAATACTGCAATAATTGTCCTTTTCATCTTGTCCTCCCTGTTGGCCATTCGGCCTTTTCTTTACATGAATAAAATACGGGAAGAATATGTCGGAATAGTTTCTGATTTGTAACAATTTGTAACAATCGCGCCCAAGGCGCGATCAGTGACTTGTGATTTGAAAGAAAGGGAAGGGAATGGATCCGGAGAATTGGCAGTTTCGTTCTTATTCCGAATCTACCCACTATTCACTATCCACGCGCCCGACAGGACGCTGCCCTCAGTTGTTTTTGTCCTGATGACCGGTCTGAACCGCCTTTCTCAGAAACGCAGGAATCTTTCTGACCCTGTCAAGGTCATCCGAGTTTAGTGCCGCTGCAGATGGGGAGTGAACAATCTCCTTGTATTCATCTGTCTGCAGAAGTCGACTGACAATCCCGGAACAGGGATGCCCTTTGTCAACGCCTTCCGCCGGCTCGCTTTCCACTTTTATGGTCGGTTCAAGATCGTCGGATGTTATTTCGGGAACATTACCGGAAATCGGCCTCTTCTCAAGGTATGCGTCCCGCATTGTCTTCGCACGCTTCATGTCCAGGGGGCCCTGTCCTTCGATCTTTCCATAATCAAAACCGGTGGCAATAAGTGTAACCCGCAATTTGTCACCTATGTTTGCTTCTTCCACAGTCCCTTTGATCATATGCACATACTCGCCAAGTTCGTTGTTCAGTGTCTGGAGCAACAGGCGATTTTCTCCCACTGTCAATTGTTGGTCACCAACGCCGGCGGTCACGTTTACGATAACGCCCCTGGATTCCATCAGTGAGAAGTTGTCAAGTAAAGGGGATTGAAGTGCTGCAGTCAGAGCTTCCCGGGCCCTGTCCGTTCCAGACGCCTCCCCCAGCCCCATCAGAGCAAAACCCTTGAAACCGAAGATGGTGCGCATGTCGGCAAAATCCACGTTTTCCGAGCCGGTGACAAAGACGATATCTACGATACCTCTGAGAGCATTTTTCAGTATGGTATCAATTTCTTCATACGCCATCCTCCAGGGAGTATCATCAGGCAAAATATCAAAAATCTTGTCGTTCTTGATGGTGATCATGGAGTCTACGTGATCAATCAGCTGGCTGTATCCTTCCACAAAATTTCTGAATCGTACATTCTTTTCAAATTCAAAAGGCTGGGTCACAATTGCTACTGTTAATATGCCCATCTCACTTGCCAGCCGGGCAATCACAGGGGCCGCGCCCGTCCCTGTTCCGCCCCCAAGTCCAGCAGTAATGAATACCATGTGAGCGCCTTCAATAGCAGAACGGAGCTTGTCCATGTCCTCAATTGCGGAACGCTCCCCCATTTTGGGGTCGGAGCCGGCACCGAGTCCCTCTGTCAGTCTTTCTCCGATTTGAATCTTTATCGGAGCATGGGAATGGATAAGCGACTGCAAGTCCGTATTAACCGCAATGAATTCTACATGCTGCAAATTGGATTCAATCATACGGTTCACGGCATTGCACCCTGCACCGCCCACACCAAATACTTTGATAATGGGCCGTGCCATTTTGTTCTCTTCAATCAGAATGGCGCTGTCTCTAATTGGCATTCTCAACCCCTTTTGAATTTTCCAAAGATTCCGCGGATCATTCCCCGGATCATCCCGCCCCCATTCTCATAGGAACGAAAAACTTTGGACCGTTCATCACCCAGATAATAATAATTAGCCAGCCCATAGGCTGTAACAAATTCCGGTACATTTATTTCAGCCATCATGTCATCCCCGGTAATCCAGGGGGTCGCAACGCTGACCGGCTTTCCAAATCTTTTGCGGCAAAGCTCTGTGATTCCAGCAAATCTGGCGGTGCCCCCGGATAGAATTACTTCATCGACCTCATCCAGAAGCGCATTCTTTTCTATGTCAAGGGCCACTTCGTCGAAGATTTCATAGAGTCGATCCACCATAACAGTCACAAACTGCTCCCGGGTCAACGCGGCTTCCGCCCGACCGGAGGCACTTTGCAGAACAATCTCTTCGTCGGCTCTATCAATCTTCAATTTGTTGTAGCGTTTTTTCAGCATGTCCACGGCATTCAGTGTGTTATAGCTACTGGGTACCATGTATGCCACCAGAAGATCCGAGCTGACAAGCTTTCCGCCCGCAGGAACAGAGCCCATATAGATGATGGAACCGTTCTGGTATACCGAGAAAGTTGTCAGTGAAGCACCCATATCAATATGAACGCATCCCTTTTCTCTGGCATATCTGGATACGGATACCGATCCCGCAGCAATGGGGTTGAGAAAAATCTCCTCGCAGAAAAAACCTGCCTTTTCAATACACTTTCTAGCCACCATAATTGATGATGATGGCGCCGAACAAATGAGCAGGTTTACGTCCAGACGGCTGGCTGGCATGTCCAGCGGATTCTGTACCCGTTTTGCATTGTCTATAATGTAGTCTTCAACAAGGATATCGATGATTTCATGGTCCCCGGGATACCGGATGTTCTGAGCGGTTTCAATTGCCTGGTGAATATGTTCCCGGGTAACCTGTCCGGACACTCCCCTCTCATGAGGGATGGAAATAGGACCGGTGGAATGATACTGATTAATGTCTGTTACGGGCAGTCCGCACACCACACAGGAACTGGAAACACCGGCAATGTTGCAGGCTTCCTGGATTACAGTGCTCAAGCTCAAAGCCAGGGAATTAACGTCGGTAATCCGGCCATTCCTGTCAATATAAAGGGACTCTCCCTTGTGGTAGCCCCGTACGGTCGTTTTTCCCGTGTCTTCGTCAAATCCGCATACCAATGCCTTGATTTCACTGGAACCCAAATCCACTGCTACAATGGTGTTACGGTCTGCCATTCACCACTCCTTACTTTGGTTTTACCACAATTTCCCGACGAAATGATAAATCAATATAATCTACATTATCATAACGTGATTTGATAAATTTCTCTACCCCTAAAAATTGTCTCACATTTTGAAATGACCCGAAGGGGTCTACGTAGATTTTCCAGGGGGTGTCTCGAAGGAAACAAACCCATTTCTCGTTAGCTTTCTGAACCACAAGTTCCGATAATCGACTGTAGAACAATCCATTGTCCTGCATGCGAATTTTTTCAAGCTTGTGTACAATGAATGGTAATTCTTTTTCATCACAAGTTATGACAGGAAAATTTCTGTATGAGAAAGCAGGGGTAAAAGCGGCAATCCGGCTGCCGGTCCCATCTACAATCCAGATATCTCCTTTTGCAGTGCGATAGAGTGCCACAGGCTGCTTTTCCTGAACCACAATTGTTATCCGGCTTCCGGGCAGCGCCCGGACTGCCACGCGATCTACCCAGGGAATTGCTTCAGCTGTTTTTTCAATTGCTTTCTTGTCTATTCCCCAGTATGACTTGCCCAGGTATGGGGATAAAGCCTGTTTCAACTCTGCTGCGTTATTATAGTACACGTTCTGAATCTGAAACTCGCGAACACGGAAGATATCCGTAAAATAGTATTTCAAAGGCGGAAAAATCCACGCAGCGAGAAAAGTTAACACGACCACTCCAGTCAAGTACAGTGTGATACGGCCTCCGTATTTTTTCAACATTTGCTGAAATCGCATTTTAAAACGAACGGAACCGGGGCTCTTTCTTGTCACTTGGAGTTTTCCTCTCTTCCGAATTTCCTTGCCAGAGCGTCAATCGTGCCCGCTCCGAGAAACACCACAAGATCCCCATCCCTTACATTGCTCTTCAGATCTTCAGTAAGTTCATCCGCGCTGTTTACGAGCTCAACGTCCCGGTGGCCAGACTTTCGAATCCCCTCCACAAGGGCATCACTTGAAATCTTTTCAATTGGGGCTTCGCCGGCTGAATAAATCGGCAGCAGTCGAAGGATATCCGACTGATGAAATGAGAAGAGGAAGTTTTCAAACTGGTTTTGAGTTCTCGTGTAGCGGTGAGGCTGAAACACACAGATTATCCGCTCCGGGCGATAATATTCCCGCAAAGCTCCGAGAGTCTTTTCAATCTCTACCGGGTGATGCGCATAATCTGAAATCACCCGGCATTCTCTGTAGAGTCCGACTGTTTCTGAGCGGCGCCTGGTACCGGAATATGCGGCGAGTCCTTCCTTAATTGCGTCTTCCTCCAACTCCATTTCCCGGGCCAGCGCAATGACAGAAAGGGCGTTCAGAATGTTATGCCGTCCTGGTACCCTCAGTAAAAAACTACCCAGCGATTGTCCCTTTTCCCTGACAACGAATTCGTATCCTTTGTCGCTTACATGAATATCCTCCGCCTGGTAGTCACAATGGCCCGAAAGGCCATACGTAACGACCCGGCGTCGAATATCCGGAATAATGGACTTGATCCGGCTATCCTCCAGGCAAACGATAGCGGCACCGAAAAAGGGTACCTTGTTGGCAAATTCGGTAAAACTTCCCTTCAGGTTGTCCATGGTTCCATAGTAGTTCATGTGGTCTTCATCAATATTGGTAATGATGGCATAAATTGGGCTCAGTCTCAGGAAGGACCCATCAGATTCATCAGCTTCCGCTACAAGATACTTGGAGCCTCCCAGCCGCGTGTTGGAACCATACGCAGAAAAAATGCCCCCGATAATCACGGTGGGGTCCAGGCCTCCCTGGGACAATACTGAAGCCGCAATTGAAGTTGTCGTCGTCTTACCGTGCGTACCGGAAATAGCAATTCCCGCTTTCATGCGCATCAGCTCTGCAAGCATTTCTCCCCGGGGAATCACTGGAATATTGCGCCTCCCGGCTTCCTGCCATTCCGGGTTATCTTTATGAATGGCCGTAGACACCACCACGGCATCGGCGTCCGCTACGTTTGCGGCATCGTGACCGTATGACACCTGTATTCCAAGAAATTCCAGCCGTTTTGTATAGTCGCTGTGGCTCAAGTCAGAACCGGTCACGTGAAAGCTGAGGTTGCTCAGTACTTCGGCGATTCCACTCATTCCCGTACCGCCAATGCCAACAAAATGAATTGTCTTATACCGTCCAAACACCTGAGTCATCCTCCCAGCTCTGTCCGGTGGGCAGAGTCCCGCAAGTGAAAGTGCAAATGTGAGTGAGCCCTGACCCTAGCCAATTGCTTTTCTACACTCAAACTAAGACTTAAGCTCAAACTTCTCATCTCTATTCCTCTCCCTTCAGCTTCACAGTCATGGCCAGACCCACCAGGATCATATGAGAAACCATTGAGGATCCCCCATAACTGACAAACGGCAACCCAAAACCTTTTGCAGGTAGCATATCCACATTTACCATCATATGCAATACCGCCTGGCTGATGGTTAAAAAGACCATGCCAATGAGAAAGAAATGCTCAAACCTTCCCTGAGCTGTAAATGCCATTCTCAAACCGAACACCATGAACAGGGTGAAAAGGAAAACAACAATGATAAAACCTGCAAGTCCAAGTTCCTCTATAATCAGAGAAAAAACAAAATCGTTATGGGCCTCAGTGAGGGAACTGAACTTCGTTTCACTGTTCCCCAGTCCCTTCCCTTTTAGGCCTGCAGAGCTGACGGCCAGCAAGGCCGCACCAACCTGATCATCCGGTATCTTATCAAATGAGAGTGCGTTCTCCCCTGTTTTCCTGTCCCAGAACTGGATCGCCCGGGTACGCCGGTGCTGCGCTGTCATCACAGCCACAGCGAACAGCATTAACCCGAGAACCATCAATGTCACAACCACAAGCCGGTTTGTACGTGTAACAAAGAGCATAACCAGCACGGTCACAGCAATCACCAATGGTAGTCCAAGATCCCGTTCCATGAAAATAAACAATACAATCAGCCCTGTTACTGCGCCGATGGGCAGCAATTCATCCATTGTTGGCCTGGGATGACGCATCGTGGAAAAAACGTACGCAAGAAAGGTAACAACCACTATTTTGGCCAGTTCAGCTGGCTGAAGACTGAAAACACCAAATGAAATCCAACGATAAGCTCCATTAATCCGTATATTCAGCAGTATTGGTAATAAGAGCAGCACCATCATGCCACCGACAGCCGGATATATGAACCCCTGCTTCTTCCACCGCTCTATCGGTGCCTTCCAAATGATCAAAGCCATTGATATGATGGAAATCAACACATTTGCAAGAATTTTCGTGGTAATATCCACGCCATTGTGAATCTTTACTGAAATAGACGCAGACATGGTAATAACAATACCAAAAACCACAAGCATCACGACTGTAATCATGAAGCCTTTCTTTTCAGCTGCGATTCCCTTCATTCCTGACCTCATTTACAATCTCCCGAAAGCGGTCCCCACGAACCTCATAGTTTTTGAACTGGTCATAGCTCGAACATCCTGGTGCCAGCAGAATCACGTCTCCGGGCTTTGCTTTCATCCGAGCATCTACAACTGCCTGCTCCAGTGTTCCAGAAATCCGGCAACCAAAGCGGTCGGCCAGATTTTCCCGGAACAGTGATGCACTTTCTCCAATGAAATATGCGGCTTTTACGCGCCCTTTCCCGGCTGCTGCCAGCTCTTCAAAATCGCCTCCTTTGAATCGTCCCCCCGCTATCCAGTGAATCGAAGAGAAACTGGATAACGCCTTTACCACTGAATCAAAATTGGTTGCCTTTGAGTCATTGTAGAATTGAACCCCATTCCTCTCTCCAACCAGTTCCAGCCGATGGGGAATAGGGTGAAAGGACATAATGCCGGCACGAACCCGCTCTGACGATACACCTGCAAGGAGACACATCCCCGCGCCGAATGCCGCATTGTACAAGTTATGTAGTCCCCGAAGTCGTGTTTCTTCCAGAGAAATCAGCTTCTCTCCCTGATATTCCAGCGCATCCGGCAAAACCTGCACAAGCGAATCTGATTTTCTTCCAATCCATTGCACATTTGGGGGATAAAATTGACTGTATGAAGTACTCACAGTGTCGTCCCCGTTTAAAAGCGCGGGAGTTTCTTCGTCCATGTTCCGGAACATGGCCATCTTTGCACGATAGTATTCATCCACTTTCGGGTAGCGATCCAGATGATCCGGTGTCAGGTTCAAGAGTGCGCCGAAATCCGGACGAAAGTTCTGCACATGCTCCAGTTGGAACGACGAAAGTTCCACAACAAAGTTTCCTATGCCTCCGCCTTCAAACACGGCCTGTGAAAGTGCTGTTCCATAATTCCCACAGGGGACCGCAGTCAGGCCGGCTGATTTAAGGATATGCGCAGTCAGCCCTGTAACCGTGGTTTTCCCATTTGATCCTGTAACAGCGAACACTCTACCTTTGCAATATGTTGCAGCATATTCGATTTCAGAAATCACCCGACAGTCCGTTCCCTCAGCAGACCTCCGTACCGGATGAGAAGGCGGGAAGCCGGGGCTAATTATCACCTCTTTCACTCTGTTCAAGAGAGGTGCGTCCACGTGCTGAACAATTCTCACTTTACTATTACTCGCAAGATCTTCCGGCAAGGCACTCGATTCAGTCAGATCTCTGTCATCAAAGAGGAGGCAGGA
>PFTO01000040.1 GCA_002789615.1 Acidobacteria bacterium CG_4_9_14_3_um_filter_49_7
CTTTTGTCGAGGAACATGTTTATTTATCTATGGATTATTATAGCATTTGGACCGGATAATTGCCAGAAAAATAGCAGTTTGGTATCATTTCTTATGGGACTTTTTCAACAGCTCCACAGTCATCTTTTCCGGGTTCATGCCTCCCTGTATGTTCTGCTATAATCATTGTCATCAGAATGACGAAGAAGCAGGGTGATAAACAGTGAATAACACTCCAGAAACACAAGGTCAGAGAGTCGCAAAAACCCGGCTTGACCGGCTCATCTGGTTTTTTGTGAGGCTATTGCTAAGCCTGACATTACTTTATTTCGGTTCCTTCTTTTTTTATATGCGGTATCCGAACAGACATTACGCATTACCATGGATTCCAGTAACCGATTTGGGGGATTTATTGCGATTGGCATCTGTATCCTTTTCTTGTGGGTCGTGATTGAGTTTCTTTTTAATCAATGCTCACGTTTTGTCTGGCTGCCGGTATTCTTTCTCATTGGAATTACGCTGTACACGTTTTCATGGCTCCCGGCCAGTCATTATCCTCATTTTTCCGAGTCCTCATGGACAAAATGGGTTTTTCTCGAGTTGCTGAGACGGGAAGGCGGGTGGGGAGTCGTTTCACTTCCTTTACTTCTTTTTTTGGCCGTTCGGATATGGAAAACCTACCCGGTTGCAGGGCGCAAACTGCTTTTTCGCTTTGTGCTTCCCATTTTGATTGTACTGGCTTTTACGCCCATGGTGTTTCGGCTCGGGATGACTCGCTATTACAAAGCGACATTGAAACCCAGAACCGATACCATGGCCCAGTTGGTCAACGACCTGGAAGATTCCGAATTCGGTTTTGGAACAGACAAGGTGATACTGCTCAGCCCGTATGGCTATTCTTACGACCTGGATAAATTACTGATGCCCTATGATTTATCCTATATCAAAGAAATTGGAAAAAAGGCTGAGTTTAAATTGACCACCTTGGAATGCCTCTACCTTCGTGCACAACTGAGCACCAATCCTGTTTTATGGAACAGGGCAAAGCTCCGGAACGTGGAATTCATTGAATCCAGATTCGTAGACAGGAACACAGAGCAATCTGGAGGACTCCGAGATTACTGGCCAACACGATTTGAACGCTACGGCCGTCGGAATTTTGTCTACGTCAGCAGACCGCTATTTTCCCGGAACGGTAAATGGGCAATCATGACCATTAGCCGAAGTTGTGGTTCCCTGTGCGCATACACGTATTGCCTGTTTATCCATCTGGACACCAATGGCATCTGGCGCATCCGGACAAAACAACTTATCTCCATGAGTTGATCGTCAGGGAGGGAAATCAGCTGACAGGCAACTACTGAAGATTCCTTTCCCCAACCATCCACTGTTCATCAGGCACCATCCACGTGCTTCCACTGTCGCGGCCTGTCCACGATACCGAAACTTTGACAATTATGCACCCGTACGACATACTGATATGGATTGGGAGGAAACCATGAGAATTGCCGCGCTGTTTTGTGTGCTGATACTGGCAACGGGCGCCTTCCCCCGGCATCCTGAGAAGGATACACCTGAAGAGCTTGCTACAGAAGTATTCGGCTCCCTTTACGAGAAACTGCCGGACCTGGCCCATTGCATAGCAGGCGCACTTTCGCAACAAGAGATCGAAGCAGCGGTTCGGACCGTGAATGCCATCCGACTACTGCATCACTTACCACCGGTTTCCCTTGATCCCGGCATGGACTCCGGTAGTGCCAATGCCGCGTTGATTACGACAGCAAACCGCAGCATGACCCACCATCCTGCGCCGGAATCGCTGTGTTTTTCTGACGAGGGGGCCGAAGCCAGTACTCACAGCAATCTCTTCATATCCACCTATTCCATCTGGGACCCCACTTCCGTCGGACGCCGTATACCGGACATTGTTAACCAGATGAAGAAATACCTGATACCAACGTCTGATATTGTCATCAGTTGGCTCATTGACCGGAACATTCCTTCTCTTGGGCATCGGAGATGGCTGCTGAACCCGTTTCTGACGGAAGTATCCTTTGGACGGGTAGACACAATCAGCCATACCGGAAATCGCTGGGATGTAATCACCGGCAGCGCCCTTGCCTATCACGCTGCCAGAGAAATTCCTTCACTCCCCGCCAATTTCTTTGTAGCCTGTCCATTCAACGACTATCCCGCTGTATTTTTTCATAAAAATGAGTTCTTGTCCTTCTCAGCAATTCCCATCAACGCCAACATGTTCGGCAACGAAATTGTGAATTTTGATGCGGCAACCATCACCATCACGAACCAGCATGGTAAATCTATGCCGGTAAAAGATGTCCATTGGGATAACAATGCCTATGGCGTACCCAATGCCCTGATATGGAAGACTCCCGGCATAAAACCCCACAAACGCTACAACGTCACCATTGCCAATGTCCGGTTCGGCAACGCTTCCTATACCTATCGCTACATTTTTCGAATTGTTCCATAAATCTATTTGATCACATCCAGCATTATTATCAGATATTCGTAGCACTCATTTTGTTGCGGACTGCAACATGTATGAAACAGAGTGAGCCACTCGGCCCCGGCCGAAAACACGTCGAAGCTGGAGCAGGCAGGAAGGACATGAGGTTACAATAGTGAATTTGCCGTCCATCCCGGGTTCTTTTCTGGAAAGTATCTTCCTGGACACAAACGGGTGCTGAACAAAGTAGGTACCTCCGCTGCCACAACAGCGATTCTCGTTTTCCCAGCTTGAAAAAGTAATCACCTGGTTCAATGCGGCCTTCTCTTTTGTCCCCGGACCGGTTTTCAAGTGGCACGGTTGATGGTAGTAAACAGGGGAAATTGAGTCTACTTTCTCTAGTTTTTCCACCATGGCCATGCTCATCAACTCAATTTTATCCCCAAACCGCTCCCGCAGGTAAGCAAACCCGGATGAGCAGGGCAATAACACCGTCTCGAAGGGCTCAATCATTTTTTCAATAATCTCCAAACGTTCAACAGCTGCTGAGAGCTGACCCTTGTAAAAATGGGGCATTCCGCAGCAGCCGGAATCCAGGATTTGCGCATCCGGGAAAAAGCGGGCAACCGTCGATTCAATTCCTTTTCTTTCCCTTTTCATCAACGGATTCCGAAACATGCAACCGATGAAGACAGCGACAGAACGTGATGAGTGATGGGTGATGGGTGATGAATGATGAGTGCCAGAAGAAGGCGGGGAATCCCCTATCCCTTGGTCTTTCTGACGCCCACGCATAGCACCCACTCTACGTCCCAGCATCCGGAGGGGCAATGAAAGGTAGAATGGAAGGGAATGGCTTTCTGAGAGCCTTGCCAACAGATCCGCAATGGGGATTCCCATTGGACATGCCGGCTCACAGGTCTTGCAGCGAAGGCAGTAGGAGGCGATTGCCGAAGCGTCCCGATCGTTGCCGGTAAATTCCGTCAGTAAAGCCCCGATTCCGCCGTGATAAACCTTCCCAAACGTGTGCCCCCCTACTTCTTCGTACACCGGACAGATATTGAGGCACGCACCGCAGCGGATGCACCGTGCTCCATCTGAAAATACGCTCTCCATCAGAGCCTTGCGACCATTGTCCAGAACAATGAGAAAGACTTGTTGATGGGGAAGCGGCTTGCGAAAAAAATCCACGTAAGAGGTATATTCCTGGGCTGTGGCACTGGCGCTGAGGAGGCGCTGAACCCCTTCGATCCCCTCAACGGAATCATAAATCCGGTCCCAGCCGGTGACGATGAACAGTTTCTCCGGCAATCGGGAAGACAGAGAAACGTTTCCCTCATTGCTGACGGACAATACAGTTGCCGGTTTCGCGCAGATCGCGTTGGCTCCAATGATCCCGGCATCTGCGTTTCTGAACTTTTCCCTCAGATGGCGCCTGGCAAAGGCGGTCAACGCGTGGGCATCCGCGGGAAGATTCTCCCCGAACTTGCGGTTGACCATCTGCGCTACATCCCCGGCAGAAAGATGAATCGCAGGAGCGGTGAAATGGGAGGGAAGCTCCTTTCGCTGCTGGATTATCCACTCACCCAGGTCAGTCTCGACAACTTCCCGCTCTTCCTTTTCCAGAAATTGCCGCAATTCCATCTCTTCGGTTGTCAGGGATTTCCCCTTTACAATCAGTTTCGCATCCCCCATCTTCTCAGAAATGAACTTGTTGGCAGACGCTGCTGTATCCGCGAAGAAAACCGTAATCCCGTTTTCCTGGAATTGTTCCGCTGAAATCTTCCACAGGACATCAGCGTTTTCAAGAGACATCGCCCGTTTCGCCTGGGCGTTTTCCCGAAGGGAGTCCAGATCATGTCCCCGAAAGAGCTTTTCTCTTTTCTGGACAGTCAGATTGGTCGCCTTGAAGACATTTTCATTGAACTTCGACAAAAATGCACTCCTTTGGCCCATGAACCCCCGAAACCAGCTTCTTTTCAATGTCCGCCGTTTTACTTTCCGCGCTGACAAAACAGGCCTGGCTGAATTCACCCGCCAGTGACGCTTCATAAGTTTCCAATTGGTTGCGGCACAGGATTATCACCACTTCAGACAGAAACAGCTCTTCAGCATCAGACCTGCTTCCGATAGACACAAAAGCACCGGCACCAGGGACAAATCCCAGGGACTCAACAATAGAAATGGACTGTCTCTGAAACCGGTCTTTCAGTTTTTCTATGAAATCATCCAATTGGGACTGTAACGCTTGATGCCACTCAGTCGCCATCTTCCTTTTCCCCGGGCCACTTCGGGAGCCTCGGCTTGTTCAGGAACCATAGCATTCGAACCCATTCAAAGCGCCTGAGAAATCGCTTATCCTTTTCTGACAGGGAACCCGGACATATAAATGACCGCCACTTGATAACCGCGCTGATGTCCACGTAGCGAAAAACCGGACGCATCAGCCAGTACCAGGGGTTCCATCTGGAAAATCGAACAGAACTGGCAAAATCAATGAGAATTACCTGACCGTCTCTGGACATCACATTGCCCCGTTTTCTCAGATCCAGGTGAAAAAAACGGTGACGGTGTAATTCCAGAACAACATTTTCAAGTTTCCCGGGTAAGAAGCAGAATTCCGGTTGCCCTTCCAGTTCCGCGACAGTGGGACCATCCACATATTCCATCGCAAACGCATATCGATCAATTTTGCAAATCAGTCGTGGCACAAAGTCAAACTGCTGCAGGAATTCATAGTTGCGACGTTCCCGCCAGAGCGCGTATGAACCATACCATCGAGCAAATACAGACTTTTTCGAATAATCTTTCACGACGACGGGCACATTTTCCACCCGCACCAAATAAACATCCGCCTGTTTCTTCTTGCCGTGCAGCAAGAATCGCTTTTCCGTCCTTTTGAGTATGTCCCGTGTTATCTTCATTCGCCTGTTTTCAGGAAATCTAATATTGCCTTCAGTTCGTTTCGAATCTGGATGAGTTGTTCCCTTTCCAGGGAGGGCCTGGTGCCCTGAATCTCAACTTTTCCTTTCGCCATCTTCTTCTTCAGCCCTTCTATCGTCATGCCCGTTTCCTTCAACTCCCGCTGAATTTCCTGAAGCAGCTCCACATCTTCCGGACTAAAAATTCGCTGGCCCCGCTTGGTCTTTTTCGGTTTCAATCTGGGAAATTGGGTTTCCCAGAATCGAACCACCGACGGCTTCACTCCGAGCAAACGGGAAACATCGCCAATACGAAGATATTTTTTGTCCGGTACATCAAACTTTGCCATTTTTCGCCCCAGGAAGTTGTTCCGGCCAATCCCTTCGGCAGGACTTGAAGAGTATAGCACATCCACAAGAACACAAAGATAAGTAGAGGCAAGTTTGAGTTTAGGTCAAGTAGGGAAAGACGATCGGATTTCCCGCTTTGCGTTGTCCTGTTTGGCTTTCACAATTCAGAGCCTGTCATCTAATCTTTTTATGATAAAATTACAGGCAACAGACCAGATGGTGGAGGTGTTATGAAACACGCTTTCTACGCCATTTTTCTCGTGATTATAAGGCTTCCCTTTATGGGCACAGCCACTCTCGCCGGGGATCTGGCCATTGACGCAACCTTTTCCGTGCCTGTTTTTAACAGCAATGCCCCAACCAACTTCACCGACATTTGTTTCGACAAGGGGACTGGGAAACTGGCACTCTGCAGTGACGGGGGATACGGAGAGTTCCCCATCACTGATGGGAAGATTCGGTTCACTCCGCCGGGATTCATCGCTGAAACAGGGAATTTTATCATCCGGGGATACACAAATTCGCCCGCCGGACTTTCCGCCGTGGACAATCGGGGACGCTTCGTCTTTTGGGGAAAAAGCGGGCGACTACCTCTTCCGGTGGATGTGGGAAATATTTCCGGCATGGCATGGGACGGTACCCGGCTCTGGATTGCCCGTCAACTCCCTGCGGGGCTCTTCGCATTCCGACTGGCAGATGGCAACACTCTTATCCTTGATCGAACAGTAAGCTTTTCCTTTCCTGTTCTGCAGTCCGTCACCTTTTTCGACAATTCCCTCTGGTTAACAGACGGCAGCCATATCTTTCGACTGGATGGGGAACAGAGAATCGCAGGCGAATGGACACTGCCTCGACCCATCTCCGGCTTCTGCTTCGCGAAAGGAGCCTTATTTTCCGTGTCCCTCGATGGACATGCAATTTACCGTTCCCCAATGAACGGCATGTGAAGATTTGAAAATGGATTCCACTCCGGCGGGGAACAAACCAGCCGGTGATTTTATTAAAGAAGGAGAAGGAAATGATCAGATCAAAACTTACCGTGGTTGTGCTACTGACTGTATGCCTTGTAGCCATTCCGGGAATTCCCGCTGACCGAAACCTGTATGAGAATAATGAATGGATTGCGCATCGTGACATCGCCAGCAGTCGGAATTATCCCCTGATTTCCCGTTTTTCCGACTCCATAATTCAATATTACAAGACCTTTAAATGGGATAAGTATACATTGCCGACTTCTCCCCTTGTATCCATGGACGGTTCAAAAACATGGAAGAAGAAGCTGGCACTTGCAGGAAAAATTACCCGGTTTCAGTACAGCGTTTCCAGTGACAACAATTCACCATTTGTGTACACCAACTATCTGACAGCTTTGAAAAAAGCCGATTGGAAAATCCTGTTTAACGGTATGGGAAACAATGAGCTTGGCAACGACTCCAATGAGTGGTGTTTTTATTTCTATGGCAACGAGGGCCTGAACCAGGAACGGTTCGGGAGTGCTTTCGGGCCCAGGGGAGACAACCACGGCTACATCGCGGCCGAATACCAGGACGAGGACCAGACGGTTTATGCCGCAATTTACATCACGGAGTTCAAAAATGACTCCAAAGGGCTGGCATTCACACTCATCACCCAGGATACCATTGAGATTCAGAACCCGAAGACTGGGCTGGTTACCGCAAAGCTGATGACAGACAAAATTCGCTCAAAAGGACATGCGGCACTGGATGGTGTTTATTTTGAAACTGGAAAAGCTACTTTGAAGGAAACCTCCAAGGCCGCATTGATGAATATTGCTTCCTTCCTGAAAGCCAATTCTACCAAAACATTTTATGTGGTGGGCCATACCGACAACACCGGCACATTTGACCGGAATATGGAGCTTTCGTTGAACCGGGCAATAGCAGTCAGAAAGGCATTGACTCAACAGTTCCAGATTCAGCCTGGCCAGTTGAAGGCACAGGGAGTTGGCCCCCTTGCCCCGGTCCTTTCGAATAGTACGGATGAAGGCCGGGCCCGAAACCGAAGAGTGGAAATCGTGGAACAGTAGCATTGGGAAAAATGCAAGACCTGCGGAAAAAAACCGCATTGGAGAAAACTTTTGGTAAAACATATTAAATTTTCACTACTTTTTGTCATTTTTGCAGGCTTTTCTGCAATTTTGCCAACATTCGCTGTGGACAACTGCACCTCTGCAATCATCAGTCGACTTGCCTCTGAAAGCGGCGCCCCGATGCTCTGGAAGAACCGGGACACGGATGTCCGGTCCAACAAAGTCGTACTGGTAGACGA
>PFTO01000132.1 GCA_002789615.1 Acidobacteria bacterium CG_4_9_14_3_um_filter_49_7
GGATCAGAAACAGGATCAGCAGAAAAAAGAACAGAAACAACCACCGTCGGCACAGCAGCAGAAAAAGGAACAGGCAAAAAGAATGTTGAAGGCGCTACGGGAACAGGAAAAGCAGGATAGAAAGAAAAATGCAAAGCAGAAAGCGGTGCGACCTGTTGAACGGAATGTAAAAGACTGGTAAACTGAGACATTGAAGCAGGACCGAAGGGAGTTGGAATGGCGAAGTTTCTTCTGCCAATATTATTGATACTAGCGTTGCCGCTCCGTGCCACGGAGGTCACTGCCACTGTGTCTGCAAATCCAGTGGGAACGGAGGACGCGTTTCAGCTTACCATCAAAGTGGATGGAGTGACCGGGGAGGTTCAGTTTCCCGAACTGACATCCATTCCGGATTTCAATATTATAGCCGGTGCGTCCACCAGCCGTTCCACGCAGATTATTAACTGGAGAACCTCTGTTTCCAGCAGCATAACTTACACATTATCTCCCCGATCGGCCGGCACATTTACCATTCCACCTTTCATTGTCAAGGTTGGTGGTAAGGAATATAAAACGCAACCAATAAAGCTTGCCGTTAAAAAGGGAAGCCTGCTGTCTCACCAGCAATCCCGGCCAAGGTCACCGTTTGACATGTTCAACGACAATATGTTCAATCCACCGGCATCTGCCCGGCGACCGGTTAGCGCCGATTCCCTTTTCATCCGGTGTGAACTGAGTGAGCCGATTGCTTACATGGGTGAAGCCGTGATGGTAAGCTATCGAATTTACAGTCGGGTTTCCGTGGCACAACTGGGAATACGGGAGTTGCCGGATTTTACCGGTTTCCTGACCGAGGATGTACCGCAGAACCATGTTTTGAACCAGGAAGCCAGGACTGTTAATGGTGTCACTTACAATACTGCGGTGATTTTCAGAAAGATCGTGTTTCCAACAAAAACGGGGCGATTGCCCCTGCCTCAGCCGGTGTTCAACATCCAGGTGGGGAACCCGTATTCGTTTTTCCCCGGTGAGCCGATACAGCGAAAGAGCCAACCGGCAACTTTGACCGTGTATCCACTGCCCACGCCGCAACCGAACGGTTTTTCCGGTGCTGTCGGCCAGTTCCAATTGTCAGTCTCTTTTAACCAGGATCACGTGAAAATGGGGGACAGTATTACCTGTACAGTTGCTGTGTCGGGAGAAGGGGACTTTAATACGGTTGAGCTGATGTTTCCCGAAAGCGTGGACGGATTCAGGATGTTTCGACCATCATCTCCTGAACTCAAGCGGGAGCAGGGAAATCCTTTGAGAGGGGTGAAGACCTGGAAAATTGTCCTCGTTCCTCAAAAAACCGGAACCCTTGTGATTCCCGGAACCAGGATGACGTTTTTTAACCCGGTATCAAAAGATTACGTAACAAGGGAAACCAAGCCCGTTGAAATTTCAGTTGAAAAAGGAACCGGTACTGCAACTTCCGTTGTCCCCGGAGCCGGTGGCAGTGAAGTCGTGGCGGTTGGAAACGACATTGATTATATTCGTACCGGGGATACTCCTGACCGATTTGTGGATATTTCAGAAAGCCAGTGGTACCGCATTTTAATTGTAGCGGTACCGTTTCTGTTTATCTTCTTCGGGATTGTGCTCCGGTGGCGGGACCCGTCCCGGAGAGATCCGGTGACCTACCGGCGGACCCATGCAGCCAGTCTGTTTCGAAGTCGGATTCGCGGCGCAGCGAAATACCTGAAGAAAGGCCGGGGACGTGAATACTATCAGCAGGTTTCCAAAGCATGTATTTCTTACTTTTCGGACAAATGGAACCGTCCAATCCTGGATTTGAAGATTGATGAAATTGCCAGGGACCTGGAGGCACAGGGTGTGGAGCCTGAACTGATTCGTGCCATTGTGGATGCAGTGGAATATTGCGATTTTGAAAGCTACACCCCAAGCAGCAACGCACTGAACCGGGACATCATAAAAGACGCGGAAATTGCTGTTTCAAGACTGGAGAAAGTGTTATGAGAAAATGGTTGGTAATTCTCCTGTGCCTGACAACCTTTGGTTCCGCTTCTGATATCGGGGCGCTGTACCGAAAAGCGGGGGAAGCGTATGCCGCAAAGGACTATGACAAAGCCATTGAACTGTACAGCCAGGCTGCTTCTGAACTGAGTGCCAGCGGCGAAAAGAGTTTTGACCTGATGTATAACCTGGGATGTGCCAGCTTCCGAAAAGAGGACCTGGCTTCCGCAAGACTCTATTTTGAGCAGGCGCGGCGAATCCGTCCCCTGGACCCTTCTGTCAACCGGAATCTCAAGGTACTGGAAAGCCGGCTTTCAGATAAAATTAAGGTCCCCCCGGTTGGCACCGTGGAGAAAGCCTATCAACATTTGTATCAATCCATTCCGTACCCCGTTCTGACCGGTTCCCTGTTAATCTTCTGGTTTCTTGTCTTCATATTTCTGGGATTGTTGATCTCCGGTCGATATTCCCGCAAGCCTTTCTACTACGGGTTGGGAGTTTCACTTATTTTGCTGCTGATGACATTCGGCCTTGCAAATTCCCGTGCCGGAGAACTGGCCAGACGGGAAGCCGTCGTGTTTCAACCTGAAGTGGAGGTGTTCAGTGAGCCTTCAACTTCCTCATCTCTGCTGTTTCGCATCCATTCCGGAGCACTGGTTGGAATGGAGGGTGAGCAATCCGGATTTGTTCACATCATTCTCCCGGACGGGATGAATGGGTGGGCACGGAAACAGTCTTTCAAAGCCATCCACTGATCTTATGGGTCACAGGCTCAACGTCTAACCCACCGTCCCTCAATTCATCAAGTAGAAGTGAAAGAAAAATAGAGGAACCTAAAGAGTTAGTGTCTCCTGAATTTCCTACCATTCACAATCCACTATTCATGTGGAATTGAGACACTTACCACTGCCATGTCCAGCGGAGTTTCAGGGCAATCTGGTTGGATATGGGAATGCTGTTGGAGAGCGGTCGATCCAATGGCCGCTCCCAGCCATAGTTCCAGACAAGGTATATGTCCCGACCCGGAGCAATTGTCCATCTGAGGCGGTTGTTGACGCCGATATCCCGTGAACCGTTGTCGTACTGGGTGTAACTGGAGAGTACCAGGTAAGGTGTGAAGGCGTAAACAAGCTTGAATTGCCAGAGCCTTTCCACAAAGTTCCCCTGGGGCAGGTGGCCGAAATCGTGTTCGGTTTCCAGTGCCATGTGAAGGTGGCCCCCATAGGCTGACCAGCGAATGTAGACCTCCGTCTGGGTAAGGTGGCCTGTGTAGAATTCGCCAAACCATGTGGATGTGCCAATTGCAAAAGGATTTGAGTCCGACGATTCCAGTTCCACCCGGTAGCGAAGGAAGTGGTAATCGCCGGCAGGGATAAAGACCCCTTTTGAAATTTCAAAGGGCTCATAGAGAAATTCATAAGTGGGCGCAATATTGAATTCAAAATGGGCACCGGATTGGGTATTCACATTGAAGGGCGCAGTAAACAGTCGCCATGTCTCGGTGACTCCGTTAAGGTTTTCCACATACCAGATGGATGATTCGAAGAACATCTGGCGAATCCACTTCGCTGTTTTACCCTCAGGTCTCGGCTGGTATGCCAGCCCTGCTGACAACTGCCGTGTTCCTGGCCGCGGCAGGAAGCCCAGGGCCGGGTTCATGGCATCTCCGAATTCTCTGAATGTAATGTGCATATCCCACAAGTCGTTGGGGTAATCTACTTTGAATCCCCATCCACTTTTCCGTCCGGTCTCAAGTTCACTTGAAGTACCGGCAAACCAGCCACCTGCTCTGAAATTTTTGTCACCGTGGAAGGTGGAAGTGCTCCAGACCGCGTCCACTCCTGCCATGGTGTTCTCAGACACGCCGTCCGGATTCCCGCTTGTCAGAATTGTACCGACCCGAAAGTTGGGGGTGAGGTCATAAACCACCCGCCCCGCAAACATGTTGGTGCCGGGCGTGTTGTCGGAATCCCTTGTCTGTACGTCAAGCATTACCATGGACCATGGACCCTGCTGCCCCATCACCTTGACACCGAAATCAATGGGAACCGGTTTTTCGTTGTGCAACCCGATGCGGCGGGAGTAAAAGGGCACAAAATCCTGATTGAGTCCAATGCCGAAATCAAATAGATTGGACCCTTCCAGAAAGAAGGAGCTCTTTTCCGGAAAAAAGAGACTGAATCGCGTCAGATTGACCTGCCGCGTGTCCACCTCTGTTTCCGCGAAATCAGTGTTCAGGGTCAGCATGCCGGTGATCCCCGGTGTAATGCTGTATCGAATATCCAAACCTCCCGTGGCTTTCAATACCTGGTGATTATCCCGAAAGTTCCGGTCGGTCTGAATTGCGCCATAAGGACTGATGGAAAGGCCATGCCCCTGGTTCATGCCCTTCATATTGGACAAAATTCCTGTGTGGCGCATGTCAAACCGATGGCAATCCAGGGTGATGCCTGCCCAGCGCAGACTCAATTGTTTTCGGGCCACCCACCGCTGGACGTCAATTTTCCAGATATCCTGTCCTGGAGTAAATCGAAGGGTATGGGACGGGATCTTTATCTCAACAGTCCAGCCGGTTTTTGTCCGGCAAGTACGGGCATCCCAGATTCCATCCCAGTCCAGCGACATGCTTTCTGCTCCGGAAATCAAGCCATCTGTGCGCGCTCCCGCAGGGTTTACCTGAAACATGAATCCGGTTTGGTTGTCTCCGAAGGTGTCCAGCAGCACGGCCACTTTGTCATCTCCGTCCATTTCACTGTCCCGCTGCATGGTATGGGCAGACATTCTGGATGGTTTTGGGTCGTCGCAAACAATACCGATGTATAGGGCTCGGCTGGTAACCAGAATGTAGCTGCGGGTGTGAAAAGGGGTGGGCTCACCGGGATACGGCGACTGTTGGGTCAGGTCGCCGATGACACCGGCATGCTGCCAGGCCGGTTCATCCAGTCGCCCATCCAGGTGAATGGGTTCATCTGTGCGTCCGGCTTTGACCCGGTTTTCCGCTGCCACAGGCACAATCCATACGATAATCAGCATCAACAGGAAATAGTAACGGTTTCTCAGAACCAAAGAATCCCTCCAGCAACCCGGCGATTAACAAATTATGCCATATTTTTCGGCCCTAAATCAGCTACGTTGTGCAGAAATGGCTTCAGAAACCTCCACCTCCGCCGCCTCCGCCTCCGCCACCGGAGAAGCCGCCACCTCCGCCGCCCGAACTGGAACCGGGGGGTACAGACGAAGAAGAAACAGCCGAATTGAACGATGAAGAGAGAGACGAAGCGAATCCGGCTGCCCCCAGCATACCCCAGTTAGTGGTGCCGCTGTACCAGCCGGGTCGATAACCGCCTTGTTCAGGTGTCAATTGGGTATTGAGAATACTGGTGAATCGTTCGGCCCACTGGTTTTCTACACCCAGAGCCAGCGCGTAGGGCAGATATTTTTCAAAAAGCTCCGGTGTCTTGTTTATGGGCGTCCGGAAGTTCAGCTCGTCCTTTTCAGAAACAGATAGAAAGAGCTTGAATCCCTCAATTTTGTCCATCTCCCTGCGCCCGAACAGCATGGGGGCTTTTAGTAGCCAATAAAACAACGCATCTATAAATAGAATGACAATCAGCATCATTACCGGAAGAAGGCCGGCAGTTTTACCGAGTAGATAACCTACGACAACTTCGCCGGCCAGAAAGGGCAGGGAAAAAGCCGTCATGCCGATGGCTGCGACAATGCTTTTCAGCTGGCCCCGAAAGACATTTTTCCAGGCGCTGAAGGCAGCCCCGAGGAGGGCGAGAACACCCCCGGTCCATCCGGCCAGCCACAGTGACATGAAGATGGCAGACGCCGGGAGTCGTGACAATCCGACAACGGCAGCGATAACCAGAATGGAAAACAGAACTCCCGGGACAAACCACCCGGTATTTTTCTTGAAGTATTTTTTCATGAAATGATTTTTCAGAGATTTTTGAAAGGACTGTAGTGCACTTTGAATTGTCGTCGGGTTGCTGTTGTCCAGCAGAATGCTGGATCTGGCTCCAAGAAGCTTGTTGTAAAGCTTTGTTTCCTCCGGTGACAGACTTTTCTGAACGCCATCAATTCGAACAAGGGTATAATCTCCATCATTTTCCTCAATCCTGAGCAAGCCCTTCACCGCGAGGTTCAATATGGCTGCTGACATGGCTTGTTTGTCAAACCCCATTCTTTCAATGTAGCGCATGGCTGCCGGTGAAAGGCCATCCGGCGGTTCGTACATGGGAGCAATCGGACCCGCCGCGGGGTCTTTGCCCACTCTTATCCACGCGAACATGTAGTAAATCAACAGCAGAATCAAGCCCGCCAGTCCTGCTAAAAGGTTCAGGTTATCACTGAGCAACATTTCAGCTTTTTCTGATCCGGTGGGTTCGTGGACAAAGCCCTTCGGCCAGAGTACAACGATGGTCATCCCCTCTCCGGGCGCCAGCCCGCTGGTTGTTTCAAACACGGAATTTCCCATCGAATCCACCGATACGCGGCAATTCTGTTCCTTTGAGCCATAGCTGCCTGTGTAGGCGCTTCTCTCCAATACCTTCTCTCCGGCAGAGCCAGGAAGAATAACAGTAATTTCCCCATGGTCAATGGGGAAAGCCCAGCCCTGGCCGATGGCATTCCAGTATAATTCGTCATGGTCCTTAAAATAGCCCAGCTGCCGGGTGGTCTGATAAGTCAGTTCATAGTTGTAAATCCCCGGCGAGATGCTGCTGCTTTTGCTGCCGAGATAGACCCGCCATCCATTTTCGCGGCGTTCGACGGACCAGGGGATAGCATCTCCGTTTCGCAGCACTGAAATCACATCAAAGCGAACTTTGATCCGGTTTCCTGCTTTGTCCAGATAATCAGTTGGAAAATCCCGGTAAATTCCCCGTTTGATCCGGCGGCCTTCAGCGCGTACCTGGATGGTTTCCGTCACCCGCATGGAACTGTCGGGATTCACCACAATCCGACTGTCATAGTTCAGGATTCGTTCGTCCGCAAACCCGCTGGCAGCCATTGCCAACGTTAAAATCAGGACAAGAAAACGTTTCATTGTATGTCCCCCTGAAAGGAAATATCCGGTGACTGTCCTTCTCCAGCTTCCAGTTCGAAAAACTCGGCGGGCAGGTAGTGGAAGAGTTTCCCAACGATCAGCGAAGGAAAGGATTCCAGATGCACATTGTAAATCTTCACTGCGCCATTGTAGAATCGCCGGGCCATCTGGATGTGATCTTCCACCTCAGAAATCTGCTGCTGAAGCATCAGAAAACTCTGGTTGGCTTTCAAATCCGGGTAGCTTTCGGCCAGGGCAAACAGCTGGCGCAAACCCTTCCCCAATGCCGATTCCGCGTCCTGACGAGCCTTCCCATCCGGGATTGAAATACAAGCATTTCTTGCTTCCACGACCTGCTCCAGTGTCCTTTTTTCGTGATTTGCATAGCCTTTTACAGTGGCCACCAGTTTGGGAATCAGGTCATGCCGGCGTTTCAACTGTACGTCAATATCGCTCCAGGCCTGTTTGATCATGTTCTTCAATTGCACAAACCGGTTGAATGTCATGGCGAACCAGAAGACAAGTACTATTGCCAGAATGATTAGTCCAATACCCATAAAACCTCCGGACAATGCGTGTTTTGCATATTGTATCAGAATTCAAGGTCGTGTTATTCGCTTTCTGTTGAGCGAGTGGCATGGTTGCCATTTTCCAGTTCTATGCGGATTCTATCTGTTCAATTTCAAAAGTTCTTTCAGTCCGATTGAAGAAAAACGGGTCAATGCCTTTCTGCCCTTCTCTCTGTCCTTTTTCAGCACTGTCAGTGCCTTTTTTTCAAACCCTGGGACAGCCTGCATCAAAGTGTGCTCCACTTGATCCCGACTCAGACTCACCTCCCTGATTTTGTTCCCGTAATCCGCGTCAATCCGCATCGCCTGCTCGAAGAAGGACCAGTACGCCAGGTCCGGCGTTGCGGTGTATCGGGCGGGATCCGGTGTGAACTGGGAGGCAATGG
>PFTO01000094.1:0-8005 GCA_002789615.1 Acidobacteria bacterium CG_4_9_14_3_um_filter_49_7
CAGCCGGATGGAACTGAAATCTGCAATGACGTCCGGCGTGATGTAGTTTTTCGGCCGGCCCATCTCATAAAGGAGCTGTTCCCGGACAGTGTCCACCGATACCAGCCCGTCAAGGGATTCGTGTTTTGTGATCACAATATTGCCGTCTTCTGATACCTCGGCAATGGGATAACCCACGACATCAAAGGATGGAACTTTCCGCCAGTCCGTGAAATTTCCCCCGGTACTCTGGGCACCGCATTCCAGGATGTGCCCGGCCACGATGCCCGCCGCCAGTTTGTCGTAGTCGTCTTCGGCCCAGTCAAAAGAAGCCATCATGGTAGCCAATGTAATACCGGTGTCGGTAACCCGTCCGGTAATCACGATGTCCGCCCCGGCCTTCAGTGCTCTCACCACCGGTCTGGCCCCAAAATAGAGGTTTGCCGACAGCACCCTGCCCTGTATTTCGCTGTAGGGCAAGCCATTTTCCATGTTTGAGAAATCAGTACCCTCATCGGACAATTGATCAATTTTGTCCAGAATATTGTCCCCGTCCACCACGGCGATCTTCGGGCTCAATCCTTTTTCAGACGCCAGTTTCGCCAACGCCCGGGCCAGTCCCGCCGGATTGACCCCCCCTGCGTTGGTGATGATTCGGATTCCCTTTTCCATGACCGTCTCAAACACCGGTTCCAGATGATTGAGAAAATCCTTTGCATAGCCCGCATCCGGGTTTTTTCTCAATTGTTTATTCATGATGGACATCGTTATTTCAGCCAGATAATCAATGGTAATAAAATCAAGTTCGCCCGCAGTGACCTGATATTTCAAGGCGTCCGGGTCATCGCCCCAGTAGCCGCCGGCATTGCCGATTCGAATGGTTTTCATGGTTCCTCCTCGGAAAGAACAGCTAAATTGTTTTTCATTTCATGTTACATGCGGAACACGCCGAAGTCTGTTTCACCAAAAGGTGCATTCAGCGTAGCAGAAAGCGCCAGCGCCAGGGCATCCCGTGTATTGGCCGGATCCAGCACTCCGTCATCCCAGAGCCTCGCTGTGGAATAGTAGGGGCTTCCTTCATGATCGTATTTCTTCAAAATCGGCTCAACAATGGCCGCCTCCTGCTCAGGAGTCAGCGTCTTGCCCTCCCTGGCCATCTGGTCTTTCTTCACTGTCAACAGAACCGAGGACGCCTGTTCTCCACCCATGACCGAAATCCGGCTGTTGGGCCACATGAACAGAAAACGGGGGCCGTAAGCGCGTCCACACATTCCATAGTTTCCGGCACCGAAAGAACCGCCCATCATCAACGTGATTTTGGGGACATTGGCGTTACTCACCGCCATCACCATTTTGGCTCCGTCCTTGGCAATTCCCTGATGTTCATACTGTTTCCCGACAATAAAACCGGTGATATTCTGCAGGAAAAGAATGGGGATCTTCTCAGTGCAGCACAATTCAATAAAATGAGTCGCTTTGAAAGCGCTTTCTGAAAACAGAACGCCATTGTTGGCAATAATTCCCACCGGCATACCAAAAATATGGGCAAATCCGGTCACAACAGTTGGTGTGTATCGTTTCTTGAATTCAAAAAATCGGCTGCCATCCACCAGACGGGCGATGATTTCATACGCGTCTATATTCTTGCGTCGATCCATCGGTACAATACCGTACAGATCCTCTATGGGATACAGCGGATCTTCCGGCGTTTGCAGTTTTAACGGCTGTCGCTGGTGATGACCCAGATATTTCACAACATCCCGGGCCATCTGGATTGCGTGTTCATCATTTTCAGCAAAATGATCCGCCACCCCGCTGATCCGGGAGTGGACATCCGCGCCACCCAGATCTTCGGCCGTGACGTCTTCACCGGTGGCTGCTTTTACGAGGGGTGGACCCGCGAGAAAAATCGTACCGGTACCCTTCACGATGATGCTCTGATCACTCATGGCGGGAATGTAGGCACCTCCGGCTGTGCAATACCCCAGCACGACGCTGATCTGGGTAATACCTTTTGCGGACATCTGAGCCTGGTTGTAGAAAATACGACCGAAATGCTCCTTGTCCGGGAAAACTTCCGCCTGTTTCGGCAGGAAAGCGCCACCGGAATCCACGAGATAAATGCACGGCAGACGGTTCTCCATCGCAATTTCCTGGGCACGGAGATGTTTTTTCACGGTAATGGGGTAGTAGCAGCCTCCCTTGACAGTCGGATCATTGGCCACAATCATGACTTCTCTGCCTGACACACGCCCCACCCCGATAATAATGCCACCCGCTGGGACATCGTCATCGTACAGGTTTTCACCCGCCAGCGTGCTTAACTCCAGAAAAGGGCTATCCTCGTCCAGCAAAAAATCAATCCGTTCCCGGGCTTCCATCTTGTTCAACTGTTTCAGCCGCTGATGCGACTTTTCAGATCCGCCCTCTTTTACCCGGTTGATTTTATCCCGCAATTCAGTGGCCAGTACGCGATTAAATGCATCGTTTTCCTTGAAATCTGCTGCATCTGTTTTCAACCGACTTTTCAATACCGTCATCCACGCCTCCAGTGAAGAAATACGCACAAGGAGATACGTTCATTAAAGCAAAAAAGAGCTTTGATTGCAACGTCCCATCCGGCCTGGCGCCTGCCTGCGTCACTCGATCACAAAATTTCTGAGTACCGGAAAGCGGCGCCAACGTGGCTTTTCCCCCCCTGGACAATACATGTGGAGGGTGTTCCTGCCCCTGCCTGTGCGGCGGGGGAAATATCTGAAGCACTCGCTTTACCCTGTAGAAGCTTTCGGAACCACCCATCGTTTGCCACGTCCAGAGTAGGGGACCAGAGCAACAGCAGGTCCGGTGCGGAATTTGTACCATTCAGCTTATCGCTCGGGCATTTTATCGTAGCCGCAGCAACCAGATGGCCGCCTGCCGATACACCATAGCCCTCCACCCGGTCAGGATCAATATTCAACTTCTTCGCATTTTCGCGTACCCAGCGAAACGCGGCACGGGTATCACTCAAGGCATCTATCGGTGTGACAGTATCCTTTGAGAGTCGATATTCAACTGCGACTGTGACTATACCCAGGGCGGTAAAATGCCGGGCAGACGGAAAAGTCCATTCAGCACTCCCCACAACCCAGCCTCCCCCATGAAACAGGAGCATGGCTGCCACCGGCTTGCCGGTTTTTTTTCGCTTCCGCCATAAATACATACAGTTTCAACGGATGGCCGTTCATTTCTCGACACACATATGCGGTAGGTTGCTGGATATTCTTCTGGCTCGCAGGAGCCGAGGCGGTTCCCGGACTGATTGCTAGCAGTACACAGAAGGCAGTTGTCAACATTGACTTCATTTTATGATTCCCCCTTTTTTAATACAACAGAATATTGAGCCTGCAACAAGCGCTCAGAAAACCCTTTCGTTGGGTGACCGTCCCGGTTCCTTTACTGTTCCCGTCAACGGCATTGTGCATTTGTTGCGTCATGAAGATCTGTGCGGTACAAACAGAGCATTCGCGCCTTTTCCCGCTGCCGGCCTTCAATTCAACATTTAAAATTTAACACTCGGCGCGCAGCGCCGTAGACTGTTTCGGGAGTGTTCGCTATAATGGACGGAATGTTTGAATTTGTGGTTTTCTTTCTGGCAATTTCGGCAATTTTTATGGTGTTGATGGGCGCCGCAGGTCTGCGGGAACAATCCTACAGAGCATTTGCTCTCTCTCTGACGGGTGCGGCTTTACTGCTTGCCGGGTTGTTTGCGGCAGGATGGTTCCGCCACGCATCTGTTATGAATATCTTTATCCCCATCCTGTTCTGGCTGTTTGTTGCTTTCATCGTTGTGTCCCTGATACCGTGGTTTCCAAATGCCGTTAATACGGAGACCGCGGACATAGAGCAATTTGATGAACGGGACCACATGTTTTCGAGGGCAAATCTCAAATTTCATCCGGAACTGGGCAATCTCTATCACCAGCTTCACCCGGAAAAGAAAGCAATAGACGAAGAAATCTGGAAGTTGCCGGAACTGGGGGAACCGGGTTCTAAGTTTTATGACCGGTACGTGGGTTCCATAGCGGATTCTGCTTTTAATATTCTGAACAGGAGTTATGCTCCATTAAGTGACCGTCCATCGATTCAGCCATACGCGGATATGCCGGACGGGGAAAAGTTGATGGAGGCAATTCGAATTGCAGCTTTTCAATTTGGGGCAATGGATGTGGGTGTCACACAGTTGCAGCCGCACCACCTCTACAGTTCTGCCGGGAGGCAAGCCCATAACTGGGGAGAAAAAGTGGAAAACGACCACCGTACCGCCATTGTGTTTGTGGTTCCCATGTCAGATGTGTTTATCCGGCATGCCCCATCTCTTGCTGTGCTTCTGGAGTCCTCCCACTGTTACGTGGAGAGTGCAAAAGTTGCCCACATTGTCGCGGAAATGCTTCACCGTCAGGGGCTTTCCGCCACCGCCCATGTGGATGGTCACTACGAGGTCATCTGCGCGCCACTGGCAGAGGCTGCGGGATTGGGGCATGTGGGACGGATGGGCATTTTCATGCATAGGGCGTATGGGCCTTCGGTTAGACTTTCTGTCGTAACCGTAGATTTCGATCTGCAGGAAACGACAGGAAGCCATGAATACATGGAATATTTCTGCAATATCTGCAAAAAATGCGCAGACAATTGCCCCAGCCGGGCCATCTCACAGGGGGAAAAACCGGTTTCGAGGGGATTCGTTCACTGGTCTGTGGATCAGGAGAGTTGCTACACCTTCTGGCGGAAAATTGGCACGGACTGTGCCGTCTGCATCCGCTCCTGCCCTTTCAGCAAACCGGACACGCTGGTACACCGGGTTGTGAGAGGATATATCCGAAGAAACCCGATAAACCAGCGCCTTGCTCTCCTTGGAGATGACTTGTTTTACGGACGAAAGTTAAGGATTCCCACTCGCAATGTCAAATGGAAGAATCTTTTGAAAGATATTGCTCCAAACAGATAGATTCATTCTTCCTGTTTTTGAGGTCTTAAAATCAGTGCAGAGGGTCGAGAAGACAAAAAAATGGTGGGCGATACTGGGTTTGAACCAGTGACCCCTGCCGTGTGAAGGCAGTGCTCTCCCGCTGAGCTAATCGCCCACATCCAGAAGGGATTATAAGCCACACCTGAATCTTCCGCAAGGAGAAAAACGGGTTTTCAGACGCAAACCACTAGTTTCACCCTGGTTTGAGGGGAGAATCGCTGTTTTTCAGTATCCCAGCTTGATTTCTCGGTTTTTACGCTCCATAATAGACTAACAAGACTGAGTAAGGAGGCCTTTGTGTCAAGAGTTACAGAAAATCTTAAACCAGCGCGGCTTTGGTATCATTTTGAGGAAATCTCCAAGATTCCGAGATGTTCCAAGCATGAAGAAAAAGTGATGGAATATATTGTTTCCTTCGCCAAGGGAAAAGGACTGGAAGTAAAGCGGGATAAGGCTGGAAACCTTGTTGTGATCAAGAAAGCAGATCCCGGAATGGAAAACAAACCCACGATTATTATCCAGGGTCATGTGGACATGGTCTGTGAAAAGAACAAAGGGACAGTCCATGACTTTTCAAAGGACCCACTTAAACTGATGATTGACGGGGACGGGGTCACCGCAGATGGGACTACCCTGGGCGCTGACAACGCGATCGGCGTAACCGCCGGCATGGCACTGCTGGAAGAGACAGATGTCAAGACCGGCCGTCTGGAGCTGCTCTGCACCTTTGATGAAGAAACCGGGCTCACCGGTGCCTTCACGCTGGATCCGTCTATCCTCACCGGTAAAATCATGTTGAATCTGGATTCTGAAGAGGAAGGCGCCATCTATATCGGTTGTGCCGGTGGACGGGATTCCACCATTGAGCTGCCCCTGTCTGAAGAAGACAGCAATTTTGAAATGGAAGCACTGGAAGTGAAAATTTCCGGACTTCGCGGCGGACATTCGGGGCTGAATATTCATGAGGGACGGGGAAACGCCGTTAAACTGCTGGGACGTTCACTCTATGCGCTCAGCAAGTCAGTTGTGTTCAACATTGCAACCATTGACGGCGGAGACAAACACAACGCCATCCCCCGGGAAGCCACAGCGACCATTCTGGTCAACCGAAACGCCGCAGCATTAGCCAAAAGTATGCTGGCAGACATGGGCAAAACGCTGCAGGCGGAGTTCAAGATTGTTGAACCCGGCCTGGAGCTCCTGGTAACCGGAACTGACCGTCCGGACATCATGTTTGACCTGATGTCCACCGACGACATTATCTCCGCCCTGATGGTACTTCCCCATGGCGTGTTGAACATGAGCGCCGCGGTGGAAGGCCTGGTGGAAAGCTCAACCAACCTGGCCGCTGTTCACAGTGAACACGGCAGCCTGCAACTCCTCTGCTCCCATCGCAGCTCCATCGCCTCCGCCATTGACTGGCTGGGCGACATGCACCGGGCTATGGCCAATACCCTTGGTGCGGACATTACTCAGGACGAGGGCTACCCCGGCTGGACACCCAACCCGGAATCTCCCCTTCTGGCCATCGCGAAAAAGTCCTTTGAAAAGGCATTGGGATACGAGCCGGAAGTGAAAGCAATTCACGCCGGCCTGGAATGCGGCATCATCGGCGAAAAATGCGGCGGATTGGATACGATTTCATTCGGTCCCACCATCGAAGGCGCCCACTCACCGGAGGAACGCGTGGGAATCAAAAGCACCGAAGCGTTCTGGAAGTGCCTGCTGGCGTTGGTCCAGGACATCTACACCGGCGCCTGAGGCATCGTTGAGCACAGACAAGTTTAAGGTTAAGTTATAAAAAAAATCGGGAGAGGATATCCTCTCCCGATTTTTTTTAGTCACCTGACGTCCCTCGCGCAGCATCGGATACTCTTACTCATTTCAGAAACGATGGGTCAGCGTGGTGACGGCGATCCAGCCCTCCGGACGGTCAATGGCGTTGAACTCCTTCAAAATGCGGATGGAGAACAGCAACCCTGCTTTTGGCAGCACTGTGCTGATTTCCGGACCCAATGCCAGAGCACGGTCCCGGACACCCCCGGCCGTGACTGCACCGGAATCGTCGCTGACCTGCCATGCGGCATACCCGGCAATTCCGACGTCTGTAAACCGCCCGAAGGTGTGGCCGAAACCGAATTCAAAGTGAAAGTCGTCCCCGGGGGAGATACCGGTGCTGCCGTCAGTGCCGTGGGTTTCATAACGGCTGAGGATGGAAAAGGAAGTCTTTCGATTACTGTCAAGATAAATGGTCGCCCCGAGGGTGAACATTCTGGTGGTATAGTCCTTCCCGGGCGAGGCCGGGTGCTGGGCGGCAAAGTTTCCGGTTTTGAAAAAGACTCCGACGGCAGCAGACATGTCGGCCCGGTTGAAATGCCAGCTTAAAATAACCGGTTCAATGAGGATGTCACCCAGTCCGGCCCGGGTTTCATCCAGCGCCATCGCGTCAATGCTGAGAGATGTCCGAACCAGCGGCACCGTTATATCAAAGCCGTAATCAGCCCCGAGAAATTTATATTTTGTAATGAAAATCAATCGACTCACCACTGCGGACACGTCGGCATTGAACCCCACCGGGAGATTGCCCCCATCCGGTCCCGCCAGCGTGTCAGCTGAATAAAATACAATGTAATTGCGGGTGTACAGACCCGGAGGGGGAACGGAAGCGCCCTTGATTCCTTCAACGCCGTTGACATATTCCCCACCCGTTCCGGCAAATGACGACACGGTAACTGCAACTAAAAAGAGATACAGCAATCTTTTTATCGAAAACATGGAATTCTCCTGTAATTTTCTTAAAGAGTCCCCCGCCGCACTCCGACGGGGGGAATGAATACACAAGATTTTTAGCGTTACTTCAGATAAGGGGCTAGACTCTCCATATCTTTGTCACCCCTGCCCGAGAGGTTGACGACAATCACCTTATCCGTAGGGAGTTTCGCTGCCAGCTTCATGGCATGAGCCACCGCGTGGGCGGATTCAATGGCAGGGATGATGCCCTCGAGGCGGGACAGGAGC
>PFTO01000094.1:8015-13341 GCA_002789615.1 Acidobacteria bacterium CG_4_9_14_3_um_filter_49_7
CCCGGTCTGATGCCATCTCGTAGGTTGCCCGGCCAATCTGTTTCAAATGGGCATGCTGGGGCCCCACTGACGGGTAGTCCAGACCGGAAGCAATGGAGTACACCGGTGCGGGTTCTCCCTTTTCGTCTTTCAGCATGATGGAGTTGAATCCGTGCATGATGCCTTCTTCACCGAATGTCAGTGACGCCGCATGTTCCCCCACTTTCAGGCTCTTTCCAGACGGTTCCACTCCAACAATTTTCACTTCCTCATTGCCCAGAAAGTTATGAAAGAGACCGATAGCATTGCTGCCGCCACCGACACAGGCTACGAGATAATCCGGTAGCCGCCCTTCCTGCTCCAGAATCTGCTCTTTTGCTTCAATCCCCACTATTTTCTGAAAGTCCCGGACCATGGAGGGATAGGGATGGGGGCCAACGGCGGAGCCAAGGGCATAAAACACATTATCGTGGTCCTGCACAAACGCCATCAATGCCGCATCCACAGCTTCTTTCAGGGTAGCGGCGCCATCTGTTACAGGGATCACGTTGGCACCAAGGAGTTTCATCCGCAAAACGTTGGGGGCCTGCTTTTCCACATCCACCGCACCCATGTATACGTCACAGTCAAAACCAAATAGCGACGCCACCGTGGCCGTCGCCACCCCATGCTGGCCGGCACCGGTTTCGGCAATGAGTTTCTTCTTCCCCATTGCACGGGCCAGAAGACCCTCGCCCAGGGTATGGTTGATTTTATGAGCACCGGTGTGATTCAAATCCTCCCGTTTCAGGTAAATCTTCGCGCCGCCTGAGTGGCAGGTCAGACGTTCTGCAAAATAAAGAGGAGACGGGCGCCCGGCATATTGTTTCAGAAAATAAGCAAAGTCCCGCTGAAAAGATTCGGATGGGACAATTGTTTCATAGGCTTCGGCCAGTTCAGCCAGGATAGGGACCAGTGGTTCCGGTACATAACTGCCGCCAAAAGAGCCAAAAAAACCGGTAAGTTCCTGAGTTGGTGTAGAAATCGACATAGCATTCTCCTTCAAAAATCCGCACAATGGCAGAATTTGTTTGTGTTAAAAATCGGTAACCGTTTTGACGGTTAAAATTTCTGAATTGTCTAAAGGAAGAGAAAAACGATGGTCAGCTTCGCCAAACCCAGGAGGCAACCTCGATCAGCCGTGTAGACTTGAGTACGATTTTTTTCATGGCGACCTCCTTCAAAAAGTAATGAAAGGCACTTTACACTGTGCCGGACACTTCTGTCAAGAAAAAACTCACGAAAGACAAGTTTAAGTTTGAGTCTGAGTTTGAGTCCAAGTAAAGAAAGGTAGAGATAGCCAATGCGCCAATTCCCCGTTTTGCCCAATCATCACCCTTCACTCATCTCTCTTCACCCTTCCCGTCAGTGTATTTTCTGGTACAATTAAGCCTGACCCAATAGTAATTCTAAAAGAGGAAGGTGAAATATGGATTTTCAATTAACCGAAGAACAACAGATGATGAAGGAAATGGCACATAAATTTGCGGATAACCGTGTAAAACCGGGAGCAGCGGAGCGGGATCGTACCCATGAGTTCCCAGCGGATATCCTGAAAGAATGTGCCGACCTGGGGTTCATGGGTGTGGTTGTACCGGATGAATGGGGTGGCGCCGGAATGGATTATTTATCCTATGCCATTATGATGGAAGAGATTTCCCGCGCCTGCGCTTCCACCGGTGTCATTCTATCGGTGAACAACTCACTGGTATGCGATCCGCTGATGAAATTCGGAACCGAAGCTCAGAAGGAAAAGTATCTGAAGCCCCTGGCCATGGGCAAGAAACTGGGTTGCTTCGCACTTACAGAACCCGGTGCCGGCTCTGATGCCGGTGCTACCAAGACCACCGCAGTTAAGGATGGAGACCACTACATCATCAACGGCACCAAGATTTTCATCACCAACGCTACACACGCGGATGTCTGCATCATGTTCGCAGTTACCAACAAGGAAGAGAAGCATAAGGGCATTTCAGCTTTCATCGTAGAAAAGGATTTTGAAGGATACAATCTGGGCACAGTGGAGAATAAGCTGGGCATCAACGCCAGTGGCACGGCAGAATTGTATTTTGAGGACATGAAGGTTCCAGCAGAAAACTTGCTGGGAGAAGAGGGACAAGGCTACAAAATCGCCCTGGCAACCCTTGACGGTGCCCGGATCGGCATCGCGGCTCAGGGTGTCGGCGTGGCCCAGGCCGCGCTGGATGAATCAGTGAAATATGCCAAGGAACGTGTTCAGTTTGGAAAACCCATCTCCGCCAACCAGGCCATTCAGTGGTTTCTTGCGGACATGGCAACCGAAATTGAAGCGGCCCGGCTCTTAACCTACAAAGGCGCTGATTGCAAACAAACTGGTGGTCGATGCAACAAGATCACCAGCATGGCCAAAGTGTTTGCAGCAGAAACCGCGATGAAGGCCGCCACAAAGGGTGTACAGATCTTTGGTGGATACGGATACATGAAGGAATACCCGATGGAACGGCTGTTCAGGGACGCCAAGATTCTTGAAATCTATGAAGGTACTTCCGAAATCCAACGCATTGTCATTGCGGCTTCGCTGCTGAAAGAGTATTGAGTCTATGAATTTTCAATTTGAAGAAGAGCACGGCCTGTTCCGTAAAATGGTCCGGGATTTTGCCATTAACGAACTGGCACCCAAAGCGGCAGAACGGGACAAAAACGCTGAGTTCCCAGCCGAAGCAATCGCCAAACTGGGTAAGCTGGGGTTAATGGGGGCTTTCATCCCGGAACAATACGGCGGTGCCGGTGCGGATGTCATTTCCTACCTCATTGCGGTGGAAGAACTGGCCAGGGAGGACCCTTCGGTTGCTGTGACCATGAGTGTCAACAACTCGGTCTGCTGTGCCCCCATTTACAACTTCGGCACGGAAGAACAGAAACAGAAGTTCCTCCCGAGACTGGCCTCCGGTGAAGTAATCGGTGGTTTCTGCCTGACAGAACCCGGTGCCGGGTCCGATGCGGCCGGACTGAAAACCAAGGCCGTCAGAAAAGGCGACAAATATATCCTCAATGGCTCCAAGGCATGGATCACCAACGCTTCCGTGGGCAAATACTTTGTACTGATTGCCGTCACTGATCCCTCTGCAGGAACAAAAGGGCTCTCCGCATTTATTGTAGACGCGGATTCCCCCGGCTTCATTGTCAACAAACCGGAAGACAAAATGGGAATCCGGGCATCAAAAACCTGCATGGTCACCATCGAAGACCTGGAAGTCCCTGTTGAAAATCTGCTGGGAGAAGAAGGGATGGGGCTCAAGATCGCCCTTCGGACACTGGACCACTCTCGAATCGGCATCGGTGCACAGGCACTGGGTATTGCCAGGGGCGCTCTGGCAGAGGCCGTCCGGTACGCCGGTGAACGGCATCAATTCGGCAAACCGCTGACCGCCAACCAGGCCATTCAATTCAAACTGGCGGATATGGCCACGAAAATTGAAGCAGCGGAAATGCTGATTCTGAAAGCCGGCTGGCTGGACGGGAACGGTACCCCCGACACCCGCCTCTCATCTGCCGCCAAACTGTATTCCTCTGAAGCCGCCATTTTCTGCACCTATGAGGCGCTCCAAATTCACGGCGGCTACGGCTATTCCAAGGAATACAAAATTGAGCGTCTCTACCGGGATGCCCGGGTCACGACCATCTACGAAGGCACATCCGAGGTTCAGCGCATGGTCATTGCCAGAAGTTTGTTGAGATAGGAGAAGTGTTCTGTTTTCTGTTTTCTGTTTTCTGTTTTCTGACCGGAAAGAAAGGCACAATGCAACTGCAACTCATTGTCAAAAAGTTACCTCTATCCATTCTTTTCCCTTCTTTCAGAACGCAGAACACTGAGCACTCCTCCTTGCCGCTTTACGGCAAGGAAGGAAAATGGTAAAAGCGGGAAGAAAGCGGGCGGATCTGCTGGTGGTGGAGCAGGGCTTGACCCGCTCCCGGGAGGAAGCCCGTCGGAGCATCATGGCCGGACTGGTTCATACAGACAACCACAGGGTTGAAAAACCGGGGGAAATGCTACCGGAAACCACTATTTTGCATCTGAAAGAAAAGCTTCATCCCTTCGTGGGTCGGGGCGGACTGAAACTACAGCACGCATTAAATGTATTTGAGATTGATATACCAGACCGGATATGTGCCGATTTTGGTTCTTCCACTGGCGGATTTACAGATTGCCTGCTCCAGAGAAAGGCAAAAAAGGTATTTGCCATTGACGCCGGGACCAACCAGCTGGATTACAGATTGCGCCAGGATGACAGGGTGGTGGTGATGGAGAACTTCAACGCGAGGTTCCTGAAACCGGAAGACCTGGCCGAAGCTGTTTCGTTTATCTGCATGGATGTCAGTTTCATTTCCGTAAAAAAGCTGATTCCGGTGTTCCCCGGCATTATAGACCCTTCCCTTCCTTTTGACGGGGTGATCCTTGTCAAGCCGCAGTTTGAGGTGGGACGGGATGAAGTGGAAAAAAACGGGATTATCCGGGACCGCAATAAACACATCAGGGTACTGACAGAATTGATTAATTTTGCTGCGGGGATGGGTTTCACTTCAACCGGATTGGACCGGTCTCCCATCACCGGCCAGAAGGGGAACATAGAGTACGTTCTACATTTGCAAAAAGACACCGGCGATGCTACACTGGATGCCATGGAAAACAGGATTGAAAAGGTCGTTATGGATGGCTGAGTTCAACAATATTGGTGTCGTTTACAAACCAAAAGCGGACTCCGAAAGGCTGAACCAGTCCTTTCTTGCGATTGAAAAGGCTTTGGTCAAGTGGGGTCTTGATCACGCTTTCTGCTATCAGGACATGCCGCAAGAGGCACTGGATAGCAAGCTCAGCACCCGCTTCAAGCGTGTTTCAAAAGAACAGTTCCGGGGTACGGTGGACCTGGTGATTGTGCTGGGAGGAGACGGGACTCTGCTGTCTCTGGCACGGATGATGAGCCGGAGGGAGGTGCCGATTTTCGGTGTCAATCTTGGTCACCTGGGCTTCCTTACTGAAACGCCGGTGGACAATATCGACCACGCCCTGGGACAGCTCATCGCCGGCCAATTTACCTATGATAACCGACTGATGCTCCACGGAGAAATTCTGGATCAGGATGACGAAGTCGTGGTCAGCGAAACTGTTCTCAATGATGTGGTGGTGAACAAGGCGGCACTGGCCCGGATTATGGATCTGAAGTTGACGATTGACGGGTCTTTCGCATCGGAGTACAAGTCAGACGGTCTGATTGTTTCCACACCGACCGGGTCCACCGCTTATTCACTGGCAGCAGGGGGCGCTATTATT
>PFTO01000094.1:13458-13805 GCA_002789615.1 Acidobacteria bacterium CG_4_9_14_3_um_filter_49_7
CCCGCGCAGAGACTGTCCCGCCAGCGAGGAATCGACGAGCACGGTTCGCTCGAAGCGCGCGCCACCCAAGCACGCCTTCGAGAGGTCCACCTGGTAGAAGATCGTGCCCACCAGGTCGGCGCGCGAGAAGTCCGCGCCGGCGGCGTTGCACTCGTAGAAGGTGGTCAGCTCCGGACGCGTGTCTACGAAACATGCACCATCCAGGATGCAGGAAGAGAACGTGACGTGGGCGAGCTCCGCGCCCGCGAGCCGCGACCCCGTGCCATCGACCGCGTTGAAGAGCGCGCCCGTCGCGCGTGCAGCGTCGAGGATCGCACCCGAAAGAGAGGTCTCGTGGACCCGCGCGA
>PFTO01000180.1 GCA_002789615.1 Acidobacteria bacterium CG_4_9_14_3_um_filter_49_7
AATGAAACCGGGTTCGGCATCATAAACACCGCCGCATATAATCTCCCGGAAATGACTGGGGAACTAAAGGACCTGGAAGGATTTTTGATAGCCGACGCTCTTCGAAAGTGCAGAACTATCGACGACTTTGAAACGCTTGTCAGGACCAATCTGGGTCAAAACCTGGGTGTGGAATCCAATTTCGGGGTGATTGACGCCGCCGGTAATGCCATGCTTTTTGAAATCCACAACCACGGGTTCAAGAAATTTGACCCCGCAAACGTTCCGGAAAAATACCTCATCAATACCAACTTCTCCCGAAGCGGCACAATAGACAAAGGTGCCGGCTATATGCGATTTGCCCGGGCAACTGAGCTGTTCGCTGCATTGGGCGGAAAACTCATCCGGCCAGAAGATATTCTTCACCGCTTTTCCAGAGATACAGGTAATGTTCTGGTCGATCAACCCACACCCGAGAACTTCAACCTGTACCCGGCGTCACCGGATACATGGATTTCAACGAGAGACAGCATCAATAAGTTCTACACCTCTGCCTGCATCGTTCTTGTGGGGAAGAACCCGGATCACCCGAAGCGTCCTGCCATGTTGTGGATTATCCCCGGTGAACCCCTCACGGCAATCGCAATTCCACTGTGGGTAGAAGCGGGAAAAGTCCCAGACATCCTCTGGAAAGGGGAAAAGGCCGCAATATGGGAAGAATCCGCAAAACTCAAAGCAATCATCCGCCCGTACCGGAAAGGCAACATGCAAGACTATATGCGTATCAACAGGATGGACAACAAAGATCACACCGGCTACCTCCCCGGCCTTCTGGCGATCGAAAACCGGATTTTCAAAGACACCGCAGACTTTCTGGAACATCCCCACACGCCGTCAGAGCTGGCACAGTTCCAGGAGAAAATGGCGGAGATCGTGATGGATGCGCTCCGGCTTGCCGCAGCTCAGTGACGAGTGGATTGTGAATGGTGCCAGAAACAAAAAGTCCTGGGTCTAGATTCCACCCCATCGGAGATCCAATGTGTTTGACGATTTTTCAGTGGAATGGTATGATTCTCCAGCGCCCGGATGGCGGAATTGGTAGACGCAAGGGACTTAAAATCCCTCGGGGTCTTCCCTGTGCCGGTTCGATCCCGGCTCCGGGCACCACTTCCCGTTCCTGCCCCGCAGGGCCGGAATGTTAAATGTTGAGTGAAGAAAAATCAGGGAACGAGCACCTCATTTAGTGCATATAACTAATCTATTATCTTTCCCCTTCATCGCTAAAGCTGCAAAGCGGGGTACAGGCACCTACGGCGCCTTGCGCCGCAGCTTCAGCGTTGCGGTCTCCGTTTTGCTCGGTTCCTATCTTACTTTCCCATCTGCCGGTCTGCGAAGCAGCCCGGGCTCCATTCAAAAAAGGAATACAATTCCTCAAATCCATTGTGGGGAGGGAGAGGATTCTCACCCCCAGAATGGGACGCGACCGATTGGGCCAGATGTGCGGGTTTGCGACCGGAGCGAAGGAGGAGAAGTACATGCGTATGCGACGAGGAGCGGAGGGAGTAAACGCATGCAGATGGCCCGAGACTTGAGCGTCAATGGAAAAGAGGGGGGGGATACTGTGCATTACTCACAGAACTCACATTTCAAAAAACTGTGTTTTTTGAAATAGGAACTTTCACGGAAGTGTAACGTTGAGCTTGCTCATAAGGGGCGCTTCTGGGAAAGTTCCGTGCTCCCGACGTAGGCGGGAGTGCGGGTTTTCTAACCGTCAATTACCTGTGGCTTTCCCTCTCCGTTGGCTTGGGCCTTCCACCGCAGTCCTGTTGCGATGGTCACGACGACCGCAGCGAGGATGAGGTCAGGGACGAGGGGGAAGAGACTTCCTTCCTTTAACAATGCGACCGCTTTCTGATAAAAGGGGAATTCCAGATAACTGATAGATGCCATCCGTGCCAGGGCGGGTGAAAAAAAGTCCCGGAAATCGTTCATGTACATGACAAGGGGGCCGGCAAGCTGAATGCAAGCCATCACCACCGCGGCGGCAGTCCGGCTGCCACGAAACAGCCAGCTGAATAGTTTTAAGATACTGTTCAAAGTGAACAGAAATATAATTGTGATCAGAAGCATTCGGGAGGGCGGTAGCTGCCGCAGCTTAACACTTAGCGGAAGCAGCAAAATGGCCAGCAAGCCAGCCTGGAAGATCGCCAGACGAACGAAGGGTCGCTTTACCTCTCCCCCATACAGGATCAATGATATCCAGGTCAATATCGGTAACAGCGCACCGAATGCACTACAGAAGGCTGCGTTGACCAGGTTTCCGTTTACGCTCACCGGTAAGGCCATGTTTCCCAGCTGGACCCCGGCGGGAGATACGGAAAGGGGAATCAGAAACACCACGACTGTGGGAAGGAGAACCCACAGGATGGTTTTACAACCGGGCCAGAATTTCTTCCACGACTTCATCAATGGTTTTCTCCGTAGTTTCCACGAGGATAGCATCTTTCGCTTGCTTCAGGGGGGCCAGAGATCTTTCAGCGTCCTGCTGGTCCCGCTCCTTCTGCTCCCGGAGGATTCCCTCAATGGTTATGGTGGTTTTCGGATCTTTTTCTTTCAGCTGTATATATCGGCGTCTGGCACGCTCTTCAGGGGATGCCACAATAAAAAACTTATGGTCAGCATCGGGAAACACAACCGTGCCAATGTCTCGCCCTTCCACAACAGATGGACGACTGAGTCCGATTTTTCGCTGCAACGCAGTCATCAATTGGCGCACTGCCGATAGCTTGGAGTAGTCAGACGCGTGGCGGGCGGCTTCAGGTGTCAGTATTCTGTCGGAAACGTCCTCACTATTCAGCAGAATCCGCCCATCTGCACCAAAATTAACATCTACGGATTCCAGAACTTTGTCTGTCACCTCAGTATTATCACAGGGGATATCATTATCCGCCAGGTAGAGACCGACAGCTCGATACATTGCCCCGGTATTGAGGTAAAACCAGCCTTGTTTTTCTGCCACAAGCCGGGCGACCGTGCTCTTACCGGAACCGGATGGGCCATCAATAGCAATAACAGCGACCATTCACAGCACCTCTTCCAGTACACGGATGAATTTTTCATTATCGGGTCTGTGGCCAAAACTCATGCGGAACCAGTGAGGCATATTGTAGCCATGAAGGGGTCGGATAATGACACCCCGACGCTGCATTTCAGTGAATACGGGGACGATATCCCTTTTCGTATCCACGGCGATGAAGTTTCCCTCCTCAGCCAGATAGGAAAGCCCGATTCGATCCAATTCCTTCAGCACATACGCTTTTTCCTTTTTCACATGGGCAACAGAAGCACGGACGTGATCATCACAGTCCATTGCCGCCGTGCAGGCTACCTGTGCCAGAATGTTGACATTAAAAGGAGACCGTACTTTACCCAGCATGAACAAAAGATCCGGATGGGCAAACGCATATCCGACTCGGAGACCCGCAAGACCGTAAATTTTTGAAAACGTACGAAGAATAATCACATTCTTACGGCCCTGTTCCTGAATGTATTTCATGGAGTTCGGATAGTCTCGATTTTCCACAAACTCAAAATAGGCCTCATCAATGACAATGAGGATGTCATCCGGAACCTGCTCCACAAACGAGTCCAGCTTTTCGCCTGAAATCATGGTGGTAGTGGGATTACTGGGATTGCTGAGGTAAATAATCTTTGTTGAATCGTCAATTGCCTTCAGAAACGCATCCAGATCCAGGCGGTACCCGGGAGCGGCCGGAATTTCCACTCCTCTATGATTAGACGCATAAGTGGCCACCTTGTACATTGCAAAGTCATATTGTGAATAAAAGGCAGTTTCACCGACGTCCAGCAGCGCTTTTGACGCCATTTCTATGATTTCAGCAGCTCCATTCCCGAAAAAAATCCACTCCGGGTCTATGTTGAACTTTTCCCCCATTTTTTCCCGAAGGTAAAAAGCGCCTCCATCGGGGTAAATGTGCACCCGGTCAATCGCTTCATGAAGCGCCTTTTTTACTTTTTCCGGTGTTCCAAGCGGGTTTTCATTGGATGCCAGTTTCGCAATGTCTTTCGGATCAAGACCATACTCCCGAACAACAGTTTCAATCGGCTTTCCTGGAACATAGGGGGAAAGAGAATTTATCAGCTTTGGTTGTCTGATCATCACGCCTCCTCGTCAACTTTTCTGTTTTCCACCGGGATTCTTTTTCCGCACTGCCCTTTCGTTCTTTGCAGGGGGCATCAGGAGTGCTTCCACCTCCCCGGTAGATAACCGTCGATACTGGCCGGGGCCGAGGCCCTCGGCACTAAGGTCGCCGATTCGCACGCGTTTCAGTTTCACAACCGGATGGCCGACTTTCTGGAACATCCGTCGTAACTGGTTTTTCTTTCCTTCAATTAACTCCACCTCAAGCCAGCTGTTGAGTCCGTGTCCCACCATCCGAACCTTTGCCTTACGGGTCTTTACTCCATCCAGTACCATTCCGTTTTCAAGCCTTGCAATTGTCCGGTCATCGGGAACGCCCCGGACCCGGATAAGGTAGGTCTTGCCCACGTGGCTTGCCGGACTCATCATGTGATTGGCAAATTCTCCATCATTGGTAATGAGAAGAAGGCCCTCGGAATTCAAATCCAGCCGACCGACAGGGAACAGCCCCTTCCGTTCTTCCGAACCCAGTAAATCCATCACTGTGGTCCGTTTCTTCTCATCACTTTTCGTTGTCACAACACCAAGCGGTTTGTAAAGGAGGATATATACCTGCTTTTTCATAGGATGAATGATTTCTCCATCCACCTTGACAACATCCCGGCTGATATCTGCCCGGGTGCCCAGTTCCATTACCCGCTTTCCATTAACAGTCACCCGGCCTTCCTCAATCAGTAGTTCCGCTTTTCTTCTGGAACATATCCCCGCCCTGGCGATAATTTTCTGCACCCGATCTCCGATTTTTTCAGTCATGAGTCATTCACTCCTATTTCTTCAAGTGACGGAAGATCGCCAAGGGAATTCAGTCCAAACAGCTCCAGAAACTTCTGCGAGGTCCGGTACAGCATGGGTCGGCCGATTACGTCCTTCCTTCCAGCAATTCGGATCAGTTCCAATGCCTGGAGGTTCCGCAGAATATTAGACACAGACTGAACACCGCGCATTGCCGCAACTTCCTGGGACGTAATGGGTTGCCGGTACGACACAATGGCAAGCGTCTCAAACGCCGCCTGGGAAAGAGACAGTGATCGATCCGTGTCCTTCATCTTCAGTACCATGGGGTAGAAACGCCTGGAAGTCATAAACTGATAGCCGCCAGCCAACTTAAAGAGATTGATTCCTCTGTGACTGCAGTCAACGCTCAATTCCTCAACTGCCGCCTGTACCAGTGTGCGTTCCACTTCCAACACTCTCGCAATCTTATCCACAGACAACGGAGAATCGGATGCAAATATCAGTGCTTCAACTGTGGCCTTGAAATCGGTATTCATGCTACTCAAACCTCGCAACCAATTGTTCCTGTTTTTCTTCGGTAAAAATCGTTCTCCGCTGGAGAATAATTTCTGAAAATGTGTCCGTCTGGGTCGCCTTCAGAGCTCCTTCCCGCACCAGCTCCAACATTGAAACAAAGAGATAAACCACAAACCCCCGTTCCCGTACTCTGGCCAACGCAGAAAATCGCACCTTCCTTTTTTCTGCAAATACACTGAACAGCAGGGAAAGCACATCCTTCATCGTATATGGTTTGGGCCTGATCAGAATCGGGCGAAGCGCTTTCCGGCGTTCCACTACCCTTGCGTAGTGTTCGACCAACAGAAAAGCTCCATTGTCTCCGACTTTGAATTCCCAGTCCTCTTTCTCTATTTTTTCCTTATAGGATCTGGGGAAGCTTCGGGAAATTTCCTTGTGACGCTCTCTCAGTTTCCCTGCCTGGGTAAGTACCTTCTCATATTCTTCCAATTGAAAAATCAACTCTTCCCGCATCTCTTCGAAAGCTTCCTGCTCACGGGGAATCATTGATTTCGCCTTCATCAGCATCAAGGTTGATGCCATTACAAAATAGTCCCCGGCAATGTCCAGGTTCAATTCTTCCATTCGATTCAGGTACTCCGCGTACTGTTCAGTAATGGGAGCAATGGAAATGTCGGCTATTGCCATCTTCTGTTTTCTTACCAGGTGCAGCAGCATATCCAGCGGGCCGTTGAATCCTTCCAGTTGTAATTCCAGGTCAAAAGTTGGAGAAAAATCCATTAATGCCTCTTCAAATTCATTGCGCTACGAACCTCGTCCATTGTGGAAGCCGCCACCTCCCTGGCCTTAATCGCTCCCGCGTCCAACACGTCATTCAGATAGTCGCCATCTTCCTTCAGCCTTTTCACCCGGTCTCCAACCGGCAGCACTTCCTCCAGAACGTGAGGAATAAGTACCTTCTTGCAGTCGAAGCACCCGATCCCGGCAGTTCGACAGCCCGTAGCACAATCCGCCTGCTCTGTTGGTGTAGAGAAAATTTTGTGAAGATCAAATACCGGACAATCGTCCGGATCTCCGGGATCCGTTCTTCTCACCCGTCTTGTATCTGTCACCATCGTCAACAGCTTCTTCGTAATTTCCTCTTCTGTATCCTCAAGATAGATAGCATTACCGTAACTTTTACTCATTTTCCGGCCATCCAGTCCCGGTACACGTCTGGCTACCGTCAATTTTGCCTCTGGTTCGGGGAATATCGAAGTTCCGGTAATGTGGTGAAACCGCCGAACAATTTCCCTTGCCAGCTCAAGATGATAGAGCTGATCTTCCCCCACAGGCACCAGATTTGCCTTATAGATAATGATGTCCGCAGTCTGCAGGACGGGATAACCGAGGAATCCATAGTTGGACAAGTCCTTATCCGTGATCTGTGCCTTCTTTTCCTTATATGTGGGCACGCGTTCCAGCCACGCCAAGGGCGTCATCATCGACAGAAGCAGGTGAAGTTCCGCGTGCTCCTTCACGTCCGATTGGACAAAAATGACGCTCTTTTCAGGATCTACACCAGCTGCGATAAACCCCGCAGCCACCTCAGTCACATATGCCTGCAGCTTGCCGGGATCACTGTACATGGATGTCAAAGCGTGCCAGTCAACCACTGAATAGAAGCAGTTGTTTTCTTCCTGCAATGACACATAATTTCTCAATGCCCCCACCAGATGGCCAATATGCAGCCGTCCCGTGGGCTGGGTTCCGCTCAAAACTCGTTTTTTCTCATTCACCATTCTATGCTCCCAGAATTCTCATGATTACGTGATACAACGGGGTAAAGATCACATCCAACACGTTTGTATAAATCAGTACCAGAAGGATGATAAACCCATATGGCCCGATAACTCTCATATAGTTCAAATACGCCTTTTCTGAAATGAAACCCGACAAAACACCGGATCCATCCAGGGGAGGGATCGGGATCAGGTTAAACACTGCCAGTACAAAATTGATGATCACCAGATAAAACAGCAAATACACCACGGGTTCCAGTACCGAACCTTTGTAGATGAACAGTACCGAAATCTTATACAAAACGATGGCAATGATTCCCATAATGATGTTGCTCAATGGGCCGGCAAAAGAAACCAGGAACATGCCATACTTGCGGTCCTTGAAATTCAACGGGTTTACCGGTACAGGCTTTGCCCATCCAAAAAAGATAAACCCGGTAAAAATTTGCAAAATCGGCAAAATCACCGTCCCGATAATGTCCATGTGAACGATAGGATTCAGCGAAATTCTACCCAGCCGCTTCGCTGTGTCATCCCCCATCCAGTGGGCGGAAAGCGCATGGGCGGATTCATGAACAACCAGTGAAAATAGCAGCGCCACGTATTGAAGTAATCCAACTTGTATGGGAACTCGCACATCATCCTCCAGTTTTCAGAGTCAGTTCATTGTACCAGAAAGGAGCATCCGCGCAAGCGCAGAACAAGGCGCTGCGCCGCAGATCGAGTACAAGACAAGGTTGAGGTTAAGTCCGG
>PFTO01000159.1 GCA_002789615.1 Acidobacteria bacterium CG_4_9_14_3_um_filter_49_7
GATTGCCAATACCAAGAGGGGGCGAAAGCCCCCTTTGGGGGTCGTGTACAAGTGAAAGTACGGGTGCGTGGGGAAGCTATCCGGGCGGCTACGTGAATTGCGAACAGTGAAAGCAGTTTTACCCGTGTATAATGGTTGCATGTTGAAATCAGAAGGCAGATGCAGGAATATCGGAATCGCAATTGTTTTCCTGCTGATATTCCTTTCCACACCCGCCATGACCGCCAATCATTCCGGAAAAACAGCACAGGTGATCCACGTGATTGTGGCGCTGTGTGACAACGTCCACCAGGGAATTGTGCCGGTACCGGCCGCGCTGGATAATGGAGATATTCCCGGTTCGAACCTTTACTGGGGAGCAGGCTTTGGACTGAAAACCGTTTTCAGACGCAGCAAGTCATGGGAACTTGAATCATGCATTCCACAGGACAGGGGACCGTTGCTGGAACGCTGCGCATTCAGGCATCGGGACACTGGAACCATCCTCATTGCGGACGCATGGCGGGGATCAGAAATCCGGCAGGCCACGAGAAACTTTCTCCGGGAATCCGGCGGGGCATCATTCATGTGGAGAAGTCGGACAATTCTACCGAGCCTTGTCATCTACGCTGGCCATGACAGATTGATGGATTTTGCTCTCGACGTAAAACCCCTTTCTGAAAACCCTTCCCGAGTTCCCGTGATGGTATTCTGCTGTTCCTCCCGGCTCTTTTTCCGTGAAAACCTTGAGTTGTTGGGGGCCCTCCCGCTGCTCTGGACCACCGTCCTCATGGCACCGGAGGGCTATGCGGTGGAGGCCGCAACAAATGGCTGGATAGCCGGAGAACGGGGGACAATCCTTCGCAACCGTGTAGCCGCCGCCTACAACAAATATCTGAAATGCGGCGCCCGGACCGCCCGTCATCTCTTCACCACAGATAATTAAGGAGGAGTTTAACGTTGGCTAAGAAACAGAATACAAAAACAGGGTTGTTTTTCGGGACAATTATTTTCGGGGGCCTGGGTATTTTCTTTCTGTTCACCTGGGTTCAGAACCTGCAGATGGCCCGATCCAGTAAATCATGGCCCGCCGTACAGGGGACGGTTGTCAGCTCCAATGTTGTCCGGGTGCTGGATTCCACAGACAAAAACGGAAAACGCCACTACAGCTACAAAGGCCTCGTCAAATACAGTTACAGGGTGGAGGGGCAAAATCACATCTCAACTCGCATTTCATTCGGGGATTATTCCACAAGTAGTGCCGGCCACGGGGAAAGAATCGTGGCAAACTACCCGGTGGGGAAAGAGGTCCGCGTCTATTACGACCCGGATTTTCCGGTACATGCGGTTCTGGAACGAAGGGCAGGATTTGGCAATTTCATCCCTGCTCTGGTCGGTTTTCTGTTTTTGCTGGGTGGAATTGTCCTGCTGTTCACTTTTTTTGCTAAACTGTTTGCCGGAAGATAAAACAAAAAAGTAGCTTTCTTCAGGGAGGAAAAGATGAATACAATTGATCGGGCCATCATGAACGCGTTGACCGTGAATCTCGGTTACCGGGAAAATGAAAAGGTGGGCGTTGTTTTCCAGGAATGGAGCACAGCTGTTGGCGAGGATTACAGGAAAAAATTTATGGAATCAGAGGAGCTTTGCCAGCGAATGATTTTTGTGTTTCACTCCAACGATGTACCTGCAGTCTTATTGCCCTATGTACCTGTGGAAGCCCGAAATGGGGCAGACGCTGTACCGGAACTTTATGAAATGGCAAAGGGGCTTGATGTGCTGTTCATGCCGGTGGTGTTTTCCCTGACCCACACACCTTTCCGGAAAGCTATGACATCCCATGGCGCCCGGATTGCCAGCATGCCGGGGTTCACGCTGGAGATGTTTGAGCAGGGTGGCCCCATGGACACCGATTACGAAAAACTGGCGGTAGACACCCATAAAATTCAGCAAAAGCTGGCTGCCAGCCGATTTGTCCAGGTCACGGCTCCCGGTACGGATATGCGAATTGAAATTGTACCGGAAACAGCCCACGCTTCCACCGGTATGCTGGATAAACCCGGCGCGTTCGGTAACCTCCCCGGTGCGGAAGCTTACGCGTTGCCGCTGGAAGGAGGAACTTCCGGGGGCTACTTCACTGTTCCCACCGGCTGGGGCGGCCAGATTCCGCTACCCTTCCCGGTAAAATTCACGGTAGTGAATAATCGTTTTGTTAACATCGAAGGCGCTGACACCGAACAGCAGGCCTGGATTGACCAGCACATCAAACCCCTCATTATGGAACAGGAAAACTTCAACGTACTGGCGGAACTGGGAATCGGCACCAACCCCAACCTCAATGAGGAGTACATATCAAAGCACGGCTGGGGCATCCTGACCGCGGAGAAAATCTCCGGTTCCGCCCACTTTGCCAACGGAAACAACGCCGGATTCGGGGGAAAGAACAATGTGCCGGTACATATCGACTGGGTCGTACCAGGGGTCAAAATCAGTTATCAGGAGTAAGTTTGTGTGAGTGGTTGTGCGAGTGCGAGGCAGAAAGAGCAAATCACGGGTTGTCCCGTTCGTTTACTCTTTTGCCCCATTAGCCTTCAACACGTCTGCAATATCACTCCTCTTATCTTTGATTGAAAGGCTCAGGGCCGTTGTCCCATCTTTCGCTTTCAGGTTCACATTCGCTTTTTTAGAAATCAGGTATTTCACTAAATCCAATTTTCCATTACTGGTCGCAAACATCAGAGCTGTCCATCCGGCAGCATCTGGCCCGATAAGTCGAGCATTCACATCTGATCCTTTTGCAAGAAGAAGATCGCAGACATCTGTGGTGACAGAATCTGACAGAATTCCAAATATTGATTGAATGAACGCTGTCATACCATCCACGCCTTTAACATTGACATCTGCACCGTTCGCCAATAACAATTCCACTGTGTTCTGTGATTCTCTTGCAGCCCACATTAGAGCCGTGCGGCCATCATGCGATCCTTCAATATTTACATCAGCCCCATTTGCTATTAATAGTTTGACGATCTCATATGACCCGCTTCTGCTGCATGCCAGGATAAGAGGAGTACTTCCCATGGTTTTTTCACGGACATTGACATCTGCACCTTTGTCAATTAACTCTCTGACACCCTTAATGTCTTTCTTAAAAATTCTTGTCGCAAATTCATTGAAATCGTCACCTGCAAACAGCTGATGCTGCGACAAAAGAAAAACAATAATGGCAATTGCTAAAGCTGATTTCCGCTTCAAAATAATCATTTTGAATCCTCCTTAATTTGTGTTGACTGTCATAGTTCTTAATGATTTCAGGGGGAACTAAATCACTATTTCCTTTTCTATTAGTTCCAAAACCCATGTGACATATAATTCAAAGAGCAGAGAGTTCTGTCTGAACCAATTCTTTTATTTCTGTAATGCTGATGGACACGATTATACCACCTGACACAGAGAATTCACAGGAAATCGAGGGTTCCCGTCCTGTCGCCCGATTCCCGTCTTACCCCCTACTCCTACTCCAACTCTTCCGGGCCGCACGGCCCGGAATGTCCCTTTACTTCGGGAATGAAAAACGGTAAGCTTCTCTACTGAATGACAGTCAGGGGGGACCATGAAGATTCTGGAACGTTTTTTTTCACTGACCACACGGGCAACAATTGCCACACGATGGCTTGGTATTACCAAGATTCCTCTTTTGTATTTTGCCCGGCCATCCGTTGTGGAACTGACAGATGAAAAAATAGTCGTAAGAATTCCCCTGAGAAGAAGAACAAAAAACCATCTGGGCTCCATGTACTTCGGCGCACTGGCCGTGGGGGCGGATGTTTCGGCCGGACTGATTGCCTGGCGTCGGATTGATGAGTCCGGCGTTCCCATCAGCCTGGTGTTCAAGGACATTTTTGGAGAGTTTCTCCGGCGCCCCGAAGCCGACGTCCATTTCACCTGCACCGAAGGTGGAGGGATTGACAAACTGGTGCAAAATGCCGCCACATCCGGTGAAAGGGTAGAGATGCCAATCCACGTAACAGCCACCGTTCCGTCACTCACGGGAGAAGAGCCGGTGGCCCGTTTCACCCTGACCCTCTCCATCAAGAAAAAGTGAAGATGGGAATGGATGTGGAAGTGCTCCATCTTTTCCGTTTTTCCGGCTATGCACCATCTGCGAATTACCATTCAACGGCGGCGAAACCGTTAACCTTTACACCTGTGACAAGCTGGAGTATTCTGAAGCCATGAAAACCGATAAAGACAACAGGCGAAAAAGCATTGTAGCTGAACTGACATCGGTGGGCATTCAGTTCCCGGTGAGCATCGGAATCGGTTACCTGTTCGGCCACTATCTGGATAAGTGGCTCGGCCTTGATCCGATTCTAACCATTGTGTTCAGTATATTGGGTGTCATCGCGGCATTTATCAATGTATTCAGGCTCAACGCAGAGCTGACCCGCATTGAGAAAGAAGAACTGGAAGAAGAGAAAAAGGAATGAAGTTTCCGGCAACAACCGAAGGAAGAATTAAGCTGGGCATAGCCGGCTATGGCATTGCCGGATGTGTGGGCTTTGTCATATGGGGCGGCCTGTTCCCGGTACTGAATTTCGCGGCGACTTTTCTCATTGTTGCGGTGAACTTTATTTACCTGGAAGCGCTGACCCGGAAAGTTGTGCAGAAAAATCCGGGGAAAGGCGCGTTGGTACTCATTCTTGGAATGTTGCGCTACCCCTTGATCGGGCTTTTGCTCTATGCTATAGTTTCATGGCAGCATTTTTTGAAGATTCCGGCATTTGCCGGTTTGACGGCGGTTGTTTTCGCCCTCATCGCGTATCCATTTTTAGACGGAGGAAACCAGAAGGATGCATCAGGAAGTCTCGATTCTCACAATGCTGATTAATTCAATATTTCATGTGCAGGTTCCGGATCAGGTGGTGATGACAACGCTTGTGTTTGTTATTTCCATCGTTGTCTTTGTACTACTCAGAAAGTCTCCTGAATTGGTCCCGACTCCGGCTCAGCAGTTTTACGAGGGTGTGTTGAAGGCCATAGACGGCATGCTGATAGACAACATCGGCAAACGGGGCCGCCAGTTTCTGCCGTTTGTAACCGCATTGGGGATTTTCATCTTTATTTCAAATGCCATCGGCTTAATCCCGGGATTCACACCCGCAACCGGCAATCTCAACACCACGGCAGCATGTGCAGTGGCCGTATTTCTATATTACAATTTTCACGGATTCAAGGAGCACGGCCTGGGCTATCTGGAACAGTTTATCGCACCGAGGGGACCGCTGGCACTTCGAATTCCCATGTCGATTCTGTTCATTCCCATTGAAATCATTTCCCATCTGGCACGCCCGTTTTCTCTGGCGATTCGTCTCTTTGTCAACATGGTTGGAGACCATATTGTGCTGGGTGTTTTTCTCGCCCTGGTCCCGTTTCTGCTTCCGGTACCGCTCATCGGGCTGGGTCTGTTTGTCTGTTTTATTCAGACTCTCGTTTTCGTGTTGCTGGCGATTATTTATCTGTCCGGTGCGGTTGCAGAATCGCACTGATAATAAAGATTCTTAACGGCCTCCGAAGCCGTTGAGCATAGATCATTTTCTGGAGGTTCTATGAAAAGATTTCTGTTGTTCTCCGTCACCGCCCTTGCGGTACTGTTCGCTGTTCAACCGGCGATGGCCCAGGGAGCGGCGACACATGCTGCCGAGGCAGCGTCCACCGGCATTCCCTACGGGGCTGTTGCCGGAGCGCTGGCTATGGGCTTTGCTGCCGCGTTCGGTGCAATCGGACAGGGCAAAGCTGTTGTGGCGGCATGCGAAGGCACGGCGCGTAACCCCGGCGCAACCGGTAATATCCGGACCACATTGTTGATTGGTCTGGCTTTTATTGAGTCGCTGGTACTTTACATGTTCGCCATCGTCTTCGTCGTTAAATAATAAATAAGAACCCTTTTCCATTTCATCATAACTATTTGAGCAGGCATAAATGCCTGCTTTTTTTATGCCCACAGGTGGGCGAAAAAAGTGAGAGTGCGTGTGCGCGTAAAGAAAAAAAACAATGCCGGATTCTGCAGCTTTATCCAGCTTTATACTTGTTTGTCCCTTCTCTTTTCCGGACTCAAACTCAAACTTAGACTCAAACTCAGACTCAGACTTGTCTCCTCTACCGCTGCCATGGTGCAGGGAACCGCAACGGGGACCGGGCTGACGGGCCACAAGATAACCTGGACTTTGTTCCTGGACTAATGAGTCCCTGTCAATTTATGGGAAAAGACAATGGGGTTGAGCAGCAAGAAGGAAAGGGGCCAGAATAGCTATCTGAGTTGCTCTTTTTCTGGAAAGCTGGCCCCACCTTTCCGGGAAACCTTTTATTGTTTATTCGTACATCTCGCAGTGCCAGATTCCGCTCTCCGGTTTCTTGACATTACAGTTGAAACGAAGGGCACAGTTGACGCAAATTCCCGGTTCAACAGGGGGTAGTGGAGCGGGAGTGTGCGGTTCGTTGTTGAACCGGATTCCCTGGAGAGTTTCGACCTCGAATTCTTCGCAGAAAAACATCGACGATTTCCGATTCGATGCGCCCTTGCAGTTCTCCGCGTTAATACAAGTTGTGCAGAGGTCGTTGAAGGGATGCTGAACCTCGGTCTCCTGGTCTCTCCTGCTTTTGGTGATGGTTGAAGTAGTCATTTGGACCTCCTTAGGGTTTTGACGGCCTGATTTTCTGTGCCGCCACTCCATTCACCACTTAACTAAAGCGATGTTCATGCCACATTGCGGAGGAAAGGCCACGAGTGTGTAAAATACAGAAACATATAACCCTATTCCCATCAAGGAGTTTTCTTCAGAAAGAGAAAAAGCGGGGCGTTTTGCCCCACCGGGGTAAAATTACCCGTCTGATTCCATTTTCTTCAATTTTTCACGGAGCGTTTTCCGGTCAATCCCCAGGATTTCAGCAGCACGGGTTTTGTTCCCTTTGCTGAGAGTCAATGTCTGGCGAATGTGGCTCTGTTCCATTTCCTGAAGGGTCTGAAGGGAACCGGTATTAACAGGTATGGTGGTGCGCATAGCTGGCGGCAGATGCTGGATATCAATTCTGGTGCTATCTTCCATGACCACAATGCGGTGAATTGCATTCTCCAGTTCCCGGACATTGCCCGGCCAGTGGTAGTGGAGAAAGGCGGAAATCGCTCTGTCTGTAAACTCCGGCACCTGTGTGCCATTTTCATTGGCATATTTTTCTGAGAAATAGCGTGCCAGTAAAATGATATCGTCACCCCGGTCCCGCAAGGGGGGGACTGTCAGCGTGACAATGTTGAGCCGAAAAAACAGGTCCTCCCGGAACAATCCCTTTTGGACCAGTATTTCCAGATTTCGGTTGGTAGCGGCAATGATTCTGAGATTCACCTTGTGGACATGGGTGGAACCCACCATGTTGATTTCCTTTTCCTGCATAAAACGCAGGAGTTTCACCTGCATGGACAACGGGGTTTCCCCGATTTCATCCAGAAATATGGTACCGCCTTCGGCACTTTGAAAAAAACCGGCCCGGCTTTCCGCGGCACCGGTAAATGCGCCCTTTACATACCCGAACAGGGAACTCTCAAGCAATCCTTCCGGGATGCCGGAACAGTTTACCGGCACAAAGGGAGCGGCAGCCCGGCGGCTGGCATAATGAATTGCCCGGGCCACCAGCTCTTTTCCGGTACCGCTTTCGCCGGAGATGAGAACAGTGGCATCTGCCCTGGCCGCCTTTTCGATTCTGTCAAATAATGTCCGAATGGACGCTGATTCCCCGACCAATCCCTTGAAATGAGGGCTGCTTTTGGCCCCGTGTCCACTTGCTGTTTTTCTCTGTTTCTGCTTTTTCAGTGCCTTTTCAACGACATTCAGCAATTCCTCATCCGTGAATGGCTTGGTAAGATATTCTTCGGCGCCGATTTTA
>PFTO01000160.1:0-253 GCA_002789615.1 Acidobacteria bacterium CG_4_9_14_3_um_filter_49_7
CTACAGAATCCATAAGCATTTGGAAATCATGATACATATAGAGCATGGAAGCGCGACCTGATGTGAAATCCAACAAGAGACTTTATCCCTCAAAATTATCAAAAAATATGTAAAAATAACAAAAAAAAGAAGATATGGATTTGGCACAGCAATTGCACAACAGATGAATGTAGAGCGAAAGCCCGATGTCACTAAAATGAAAACGGCGGGAGCCGATAGGAGGCACGAAATGGTTGCTTTGTTAGTCATTTTT
>PFTO01000160.1:277-7996 GCA_002789615.1 Acidobacteria bacterium CG_4_9_14_3_um_filter_49_7
GTCTGTACGGGAGCGGAGATCCGTCATGGCTGGTGAGCGGAAACTGGCTGGAGTGGAAAGTATGGTATTTGCACAGGATGGCGGCAAGCCGGTTGAGAAGGATGAAAAGGGTTCCGGTGAGATGGACGGGGAAGAAGTGGACCCGGTAATAGAGAAAGAAGATTGACGAATTGCGGGAGAGCTTGAAAGCGCGTGAAATTCGGAACCAAGATAGAAAGCAGACTGATTGGAAAGAGGCTCCGGATTTGTGTATAATAGAACCCAGTGCGTATCCGGTATAACATCTAAAGCAATGATTGACAAATGGTTCATCTCCCGTTTTCCAGAGGAGGAAGACTTGAAAGGCCGAATATCCGGCCGAACTTACCAGGAAGATGAATAAGCATTAAGACAAGGAGTGCTCAATGCCCAAAGCCATGCTGGTGGACATTACAGAATGCGTAGGATGCGGCGTCTGTTCAGAGGCCTGCAAGAAGGAACAGAAGCTTCCTGGACCCGTGGGGAAGAAACGTGATTGGGAGAACTATACTGTTCTTCGCGAGGAAGGCGACGAGGTCTATGTAAGGGAACTGTGTATGCATTGCACGGATCCCAGTTGTGCCTCAGCTTGTCCCGTAGCTGCACTGCACAAAACACCGGAAGGTCCGGTTGTTTACGATTTTGACCTCTGCATCGGCTGTCGTTATTGCATGATAGCGTGTCCCTTCAATGTGCCGAAATATGAGTGGCACAAACCGATTCCAAAGATTCGAAAGTGCATCATGTGTTATGACACCCGAGTCAAAAAGGGATTGCCGACGGCCTGCGCTCAGGCCTGTCAGGAAGATGGCGGCGGTGCCACTTATTTCGGTGAACGGGATGAATTGCTGGCAGAAGCGCATCGTCGCATCAAGGAAAATCCGGACACCTATGCTCCACGTGTTTATGGAGAACACGAGGTTGGGGGCACAAATGTGCTGTTTCTGGCACCAAAGAACCGGCATTTTGGATCCCTTCATTTCGACACAAAGCTGGGGGTTCAGGCGCTACCTGAACTGACATGGCAAGTGCTCAACAAAATTCCGATGATTGTTCCGGTTTGGGCCACTTTCCTGACCGGAATGTGGTGGTTAAACAATCGGAAAGACGAAGTAGATGAGAATGAGGGTTCCAGGAAGATTCGAGATGAAAAGGAAAAGGAGGGTGAAAATGACTAAGCCAAAATTTCATTTTACATTCTGGCGAGTTGTGGCAGCCCTGATTCTGATAGCCGGTGCAGTTGCTACTTTCCAGCGTTTTGTATACGGTCTGGGATTTGCGACCAATTTATCGGATGACTTCCCCTGGGGAATCTGGATTGGATTTGACGTTATTTCCGGTGTAGGTCTTGCGGCAGGCGGTTTTACCATTACCGCAATTGTCTATATTTTCAATCTAAAAAAATATCATTGTATTGTGAAGCCGACGGTTCTGACTGCTTTCATGGGCTATCTGCTGGTGGGAACCGCTCTCTTGTGGGATCTTGGTAAATACTATGATATCTGGCATGCACTGGTATATGGAAACCACCGTTCCGCCATGTTTGAGTTGGCGGTCTGCGTAGCAAGTTACCTTGGCGTACTGGCTTTGGAGTTTTCATCTATTGCATTTGGGAAGTTCAAGTGGTTGCGGAAACCAGTGAAGATTCTCAAGAAGGGCTATATTCTACTGGTGATCCTCGGTGTATTGATCTCCACGCTGCATCAGTCGTCACTGGGCACTTTGTATGTAATTGTTCCTCAAAAACTGCATCCGTTGTGGTACAGTCGTCTTCTGCCGATATATTTCTTTTTCACCTCCATTGGCGCCGGGCTGAGTATGACAGTGGTGGAATCTTACCTGAGCTGGCGCGGAATGGGCCATGAAGCTCCCCTTCCGATTCTGGCCAACCTGGTAAGGGGGATGGTAGTAATCCAGCTAACCTTCTTCGTGGCAATGTTTGAAGGGCTGATGGCAGGTCACAAGCTGGGCTATCTTGTCGACGGCTCCTTTATCTCCATGATGTGGTGGCTGGAAATGGCTTTGTGGGTCTTTATCCCTACGATCATTGCATTCCGGAAGAAGTGGATGATGACACGCTTCGGCGTTTTTGCGGCCGGGTTTTCAGGTGTCCTGGGATTCCTGATGAACCGCCTCAACGTGTCCATGACGGCATTCCAGTGGTCAGCGAAAGTGAAATATGTACCCAGTTGGCAGGAAGTGGCAGTGTCCGCATCGTTCGTCGTGGTTTCGTTCATTATATTTGCTTATGCGGTCAAGTATTTTGATTTGTTTGAAGAAGATTCCCATGAATCTTTGGAGGATTCTGCTGTTAAAGCCGTTTGAATTTAGATGGGACGCTCCGGGTTCGGGGCGTCCTTTTTTTAAAGGGGGGTTCCCATGAACCCATTGCAGAATGTTACTTCTATTCGGCTGAAGATTTTCATCATCATTGCCGTTTCCATTACCTTCGCATTCCTTGCTTTTGATCTGATCATGCTGAAACATCAACAGAATATCTACATTGAAGACCTGTTGTTCAATGCTCACTCAGTGTCTGACACAATCCTGAAGTCTCTGGAACAGGACATGATGGCGGACAATACTACAAGCATCAACATAACGTTACAGGCGATCGGGAAACAGGAAATAATCAAGGAATTGAGAATTTACAACCACAATGGGGAAGTGCGTTCTTCCATGATAGGGGATGAAGTCGGTGAGGTACAGTTTTCCCAGACGGAATCGAACCAATGTTTCATCTGTCATCATGTTGGAAATGAACAAAATCGGTCCCGTGACATGTTGACCTACAATGTCGATACAGAAGGCAGCTGCATTATGTCCGTGATTGTCCCGATCCAGAATCAGCCCCGCTGTTCCAGTGCTGCCTGTCATGCCCACAGTCCGACACAGCGAATTCTCGGATTCCTGAACATGGGTGTTTGCCGGTCGCGACTCCAGGAGGACATTCATAGGAGTCAGGTCCAGATTCTCATGGTTTCCCTTCTCTTCATTCTCCTTTTACCCGCTCTTATCATGTTGTTTATCAAAAAGCACGTGTCCAGGCCTTTACGCCAGCTTCTGGTAAGTACGGATCAGATTGCCAGGGGCGATCTTGATTGTAAGGTGGACATTGTCAGCCGGGATGAACTGGGGCAGTTGGCCCTTTCCTTCAATAAGATGCTGGAACGGCTCGTCGCATTCAAAACTGAGATTGAGGGGTGGAACGAGGAGCTGGAAGAGCGGGTGACACAGAAGACCATGCAGCTTAAGGAAGCCCAGAGTCAGATTATCCAGGCGGAGAAAATGTCGTCGCTGGGGCGACTGGCTGCGGTTATTGCCCACGAAATCAACAATCCGATATCCGGTTTGATCGTATTCATAAATCTCCTGCAAAAAAGCATGGATAAGGAGGAGCTTACCGAAGCGGATCGTGTCAAGGTGATCAAGAGATTGGGCATTATGGAAAGTGAGGCCAAGCGATGCGGTCATATTGTGTCCGAACTCCTATCTTTTTCCCGGGCGGAGCAGAAAATGATGGATTGCAATATTGCCGAAATCGTTGAACGTTCGGTTTCAATTCTGAAGTTCAAAACCAAGGACAAGCAGATCAGCCTGAATCTAAATGTAGAACCGGATATCCCGGAAATCCGCTGCGATCCGGGGAAAATACAGCAGATCATCATGAACCTGGTTCAGAATGCAATCGAGGCTCTGCCCCAGGGGGGAGAGATTGATATTTCTGCGCAATACGTGAAGGAGAAAAAGCAACTGAAACTGGTATTCCATGACAATGGAATTGGGATACCGGAGGAGTTTCTCCCTCATATCTTTGAGCCATTTTATTCATCCAAGGACAATGGCCAGAGTGTGGGAATCGGGCTCTTTGTTGTGTATGGGGTGATTCACCAGCACAACGGAGCCATTGAAGTGGACAGTGCTGAGGGGAAGGGGACAACTTTTACCATCTTCCTCCCTGCGTAAAGATTGGGCAAAGAGCATGGAAGTGGAATATGATAAACTTCCCGGAAGAACAGCAAACAGATATCCAGTTTGTAGAATGGCTGGAATGAGATGGAGGCCTGAATGAATGACAACGTAAAGATACTGATTGTAGACGATGAGATGATTGTCCGGGAATCCATGCAGGGATGGCTGGAGGAAGATGGATACCATGTGGAAGTTGCGGAGACTGCGGAAGCCGCTCTGGGGATGATTGGAGAAAAGGAATTTGATATGGCCTTTGTGGACATTAAAATGCCGGGAATCGACGGGATTGAGTTGCTGAAACGCTTGAAAGACCAGTATTCCACCATAGATGTGGTGATGATGACGGCTTACGCATCAGTGAATAACGCCGTTGAAGCGATGAAGATTGGAGCATACGACTATCTGACCAAGCCTTTTGATCCGGATTATGTCTCCATGATGGTTAGAAAAATTATTGCAAGGCGTCAACTGGAGCAGGAAAATATACACCTGAAGGAAAATATTGAAACAGCGCTGAAACATGTGCACATTATTGGAGAAAGTTCTGCGATTAAAGCAATCCTGAACCAGATCGAAGAAGTGGCGCCCTCCGATACCTCCGTTCTCATCGCTGGTGAAAGCGGGACCGGGAAGGAAATGATAGCCCGGGCAATTCATTATGCCAGCCCCCGGCGCTTCGAGCCGCTGGTTGTGGTTAGCTGCGGCGCACTTCCGGAAGGATTGGTTGAAAGTGAGTTGTTCGGATATGAAAGAGGTGCGTTTACAGGTGCATTTTATAAGAAGAAAGGGAAGTTTGAGGCTGCAAACGGCGGAACACTGTTCCTTGATGAAATTGGAGAACTGAATCCCAAAATGCAGGTGGATCTGCTGCGGGTTCTCCAGGAAAGGGAAATCACCCGGATCGGCAGCAACAAGAGCATAACGGTTGATTTTCGGGTTCTGGCCGCGTCAAACCGCAACCTGAAGGGAATGGTGGATGAAGGGAAGTTCCGAGAAGACCTGTTTTATCGGATCAATGTTTTTAATATTCACGTCCCCACCCTTCGAGAGCGGATGGAAGACATTCCCTTTCTGGTGGAGCATTTCATATCCACTCTGAGGCGACAGACCGGCAAACAGATAGAGGGAATTACAGCCCAGGCACTGAATAAATTGAAGCAGCATGGTTGGCCGGGTAATGTGAGAGAGCTTCAAAATGCCGTGGAACGCGCATTTGTCACATCCAAAGGGAAGCTCATAACAACGGAAGAACTAGCCTTTCTGGCACCTGAAAAAATACCGGTTACCACATCCCCATCGTCTTCCCTGGCGGAAATCGAGAGCATGCACATCGAAAATGTATTGAAGGAGTGTGACTACAATATCTCCATGGGGGCCAAGGTACTTGGAATTGATCGCACTACCCTTTACAACAAGATGAAGAAGTATGGCATCGAAAAGTGAAGAGAAGATTATTCTTGGCCCAATTGCTTTTCCGAAAGGCATTCTGAAAAAGCATATTTTTGAAACGCTGGAGACCATATTTAAACGTTCGGTGTATATTGCGTCTCCGAAACTGGATTTGCACCCATTCTTTGACCCGGCCCGGAACCAGTATCAATCCACAGCAATTCTCAAACATTTCATAAAGACCACGCCCAAGGGAGGGAGCAAAATATGTCTTCTGGTTGAAGAAGATCTCTTTATCCCGGTGCTAACGTTTGTTTTCGGGGAAGCCCACATGCACGGCCAGTTTGCCATTGTTTCTTCTCACCGTTTGAAGGAACAATACTATATGCGGGAAGAAGACCTGGAACTGCTGGAACAGCGGTTGTTAAAGGAAATCGTCCATGAACTGGGCCATACCTTCGGATTGGTCCATTGTATCGACAACCGTTGCGTCATGCACAACTCCTATTCTATAGAAGACACTGATCATAAGGGTAGTTATCCTTGTGAAGTCTGTTTCGCAGAACTGGACAAAGTTCTCTGAGTGGCGCTTGCGTCGCAAGCGCCACTTGCACTGTGACGCCGTGTGGCGCTACAAAATCAGCATGCAGTCACCATAGGAATAGAAGCGGTAGGCATCCTCAACAGCTTGCCGGTAGGCTTCAAAAACAAAGTCCTTCCCGGCAAAGGCGGAAACCAACATAATGAGGGTGGATTCCGGGAGATGAAAGTTTGTCAGAAGAAAGTCCACGATGTTAAATGTCTGGGGTGGGTAAATAAAGATATCTGTTTCATCCCTGACCGGTTTGATTTCACCGTATTTGTGAAAGCAGCCTTCCAGCGTGCGGACAGAAGTGGTGCCCACGGCGAGGATGCGGCCTCCATCCTTCTTCCATTTGTTGATAGCATGCGCCATATCTGGTGAGATTTCGTAAGATTCGGAATCCATTACATGATCTCGGATGTCATCTACTTTGACCGGTCGGAATGTTCCGAGGCCGACCGTCAGGGTAACCCGGCTGACCGGGATATTTCTTCCGGAGAGTTGATCCAGCAATTCCGGTGTAAAATGGAAACCCGCAGTCGGGGCGGCTACGGCTCCGATATTCTCTGCGAAAACCGTCTGGTAGCGTTCCCGGTCTTGTGGGTCTTCAGCCTGTCGCTTGATGTAGGGTGGAAGCGGGGTTTCTCCGAAATGGTTGATTATCTCAAATGGGTCTTTCGAGTCAAAAAGGATTTCATGAATGCCGGCTTCCAGTACCGTTGTGACTACCACAGCAGAACCATTCGGAAATGTTAGAATGGTTCCCTTTCGCACGCGTTTTGCCGGCCGGATCAGTGCCCGCCAGTTTCTGGCTTCTTCATCCAGTTGTTTCAGGAGAAATACCTCTATTTTGGCCCCTGTTTCCTTTTTCTCCAGATGCAGACGGGCCGGGAATACTTTAGTGTCATTGACCACCAGCATCGTGTCCGGCGGGATAAAATCCAGGATTTCCTTAAAAATGTGGCGGGAAATCTCCTGTTTTTCCCGATTCAGTACCATCATCCGGGAATGGTCCCGGGGTTCCATGGGTTCCTGGGCAATGAGTTGATCCGGGAGGTTATAATTGAAGTCGCTTCGTTTCAATGAAACTCTCCGATGGAAAAAGGCCCCTCAAAATAACTGCCGAATTCTTCGTAGTACAGAGGTAATCCCGGCGCATACAGCACACGGTCGTCAGGAGTCAGCACATGGAGTTTTCCCACCTCAAAACTGCCTTCTCCGGCATACATTCCGATTCGTTTCCGGTCCATTATGAACATGCCCTTTCTTAATCTTGCGGTTTCGACGGGTTTTCCTTTTTCGTCGAGATAATAGCCTTTCTTTTTGTCGAGATGAACATCTTTCAGGATGATATGAATATGCTTTCGAAGGGTGGCAATATCTCCCTGTACGATTTCAGAATAACCGTCCATTTTCATGGCTTCGGTGAAATAGGATACGCTATCCACTGCGATCCGCAGAGTCAGTGGATTCTGTCCGTTTTGAAATGATGAATAGTCGATTCTGGGCACATAGGCCAGATTGAACAATGAAACGGCGTAGCCAAAGGGTGTTTGGGACGGCGCATACTGGATTCCGAAAACCCTGTCGGAGATGATATTGGCGGCGTCTACCTGGTCCGTTCCGGGGGAATAGCATTTTTGAACCACATTGACAATACTCTCTTTAATTTCCGCCCGAATACGAAAGCGCATGAAACCGAAGTTCTGACGTGGGTAAGTATTGGCAAATCCATTCACGTCCAGTTTGTGAGTCCA
>PFTO01000160.1:8049-15277 GCA_002789615.1 Acidobacteria bacterium CG_4_9_14_3_um_filter_49_7
TATTCCACATTTTGAAAAGAAAAGGGTTCGTTGGTTTTCCCGGGCCTGATGATGGGTTCAATTTTGAACCACAAGATCCGGACTTCCTTCCATTTGAACGTGTCCCAGGGCTGAATGCGACCTTCCGGGATCATTTTTCCGTCAATTTTCAGGTGTTTGCTGACAGAAAAGTAGGTGGGTTCTGTATCCCCATGTTGAGTGGCGATGACCACGGCCTGAAGGACCGGGTCGTCATCCGGCGTAACAATCAGCCGATCATTTGTGGCATAGTCCAGTTTGTTGGTTTTGACTACAACAACGGCTTTCAGGAGCTTCGGTGCGTGGGTGACCCTGAATTTCGGGTGAAGTATCAGAAAATAGAAGCCGGAGCCGCCGACCAGTATTGTCAACAGAATCAATAACAGATTATCTTTTAAGAAGCTCTTTAATTTCATACAAGCCCTCCGTCAGCATATGATAACATGATCCATTTACAAGAACATCCCAAGGTTTAACCCTGTTGTCCCTCACAAACGTCAGGCCCGGAAATTGAATGACGTTTTCCCGTTTGAACCCGATGGCGTAAGAAAAATGGCTCTCGGGAACTGTGACTGAGGATTTCGGCTGCAGGTTGATCTTTCTGAAAAAGCGCTGGTAAATCCGGGAAAGTACCCGGTGGCGCAGCGCTGCGTGGAAGCAACCCGAAAGGACTTGTCCCGGTCGGGTCAGGGAATCGGTGGGTTGCAGGCCAATCCGAATGACAGGAATTCCGACGCTCTCCATGCAGTATGTTGCCATTGCCAGACGGTTCAGCGTTTCTTCGCAACCGGGTGCCTCGTAGCCTATTCTTGCCAGTTCGGTATCTGCCAGGACAAGTAAGGGATGGAGTCGCACAGTATCCGGTTTCAACTCCAGGGTTGTAAGGACAGTTTTTTGAAAGGAGACCTCTGTTTCTTCGGGGCATCCGGTCATGAGATGAATTCCCGTTGTGAACCCACTGGATTGGAGACGCCCTACAGCATGGATTGCAGTTTCTGCAGAGTGTCTGCGCTTCAGACTGCGTAGCACCCTGTCGTCAAAGGATTCCACCCCTAACTCCACCGTGGTTACCCCATGTTCCTTCAAGAGCAAGATGATTTTTTCATCCACACAGTCCGGACGGGTGGAGACCCGAATGCCTGAAACGCCGCTCTCACCGATGAAGGGGGTGCACTCCTGAAGATACCGGGCCATCAATGCCGGGTCCCCGGCTGTAAAAGTACCGCCGAAAAAAGCAATTTCAACTGATGTTCCCGGGTAGTGAGTTGCCAGTGTTTTGAGTGCTGTTTTTATTTTGCTCCGAACGTCCCGGGGAGAATGAACCGGGGCATCCACGCCATTGGCGGCACGGACATTGCAAAATGCACAATGGTATGGACAGGCCTCTTCAGGAAGAAAAATTGGGATCAGCTTCATGGAGGAACCACTTGAGGTTTTTCCCGTTATCAGTTTGCTGCAACACCTTGGCCGCACAGTCCTGATGTGCCTGTTTCTTGGACTGGCCCCTGCCTTTGGCCAGTGGAACACCATTAAAACGCATTTCCACGAAGAAAACCGCATCATGGACCGGTCCTTGTCGCTCAAGCAGAACATAATCGGGCGGCTGCAGCCCCAGGCTCTGGAACGCTTCCTGAAGTTGAGTCTTGTGGTCAAAAACGGCCTGATTCGGATCTGATATCCGGTAATCTGCCTGATCAAAGAGGTTCATAATCAACCCCTCTGCGGCAAGGATGCCGCCATCCAGATACACGGCACCAATGATGGCTTCCAGAAGATTTTCCTTGAGTTTCCGATTGTTCTGGATCTCTTTTTCTCCCTTTTCCACCAGCAGAAAGCGTTGGAGATCCAGTTTTTCCGTAATGGTGGCCAGAACCTTTGAGTGAACCATGAAAGCCTTGATTTTGCTCAAGGTCCCTTCGCTTTCATCGGGGAAACGGCGGTACAGGTCTTCTGCTATAACCAACCCCAATACACTGTCTCCAAGGAATTCCAGTCTTTCATTGTGCGGAACGGCATTCTGGACGTTAACGTAGGAACGGTGGGTAAATGCCTGGGTGAGGAGCTCCCTGTCGCGAAAACGATACCCCAGTATTTTTTCTATTTCCTGCACGATGCGTTCATCCATGTTTACTCCTGAACCCTCTTTGGAGAAGGACCTGCCCATTGCATTGTCCCTGAAATCCTGTCCCCGGTCAAGTCGGGACGGCCTGCAGACGAGTGTAAGTGCAAGCTCGAGTGTGTGATAGAAGGGGATTGCCCATTGTACCTGTTCTTAACTTAACCTTACCTTACTGGTTGTTCAACCTCATCCTTGTCCTTCCCCGCGTTTCACTATCATAAGTGTCATGTCGTCGTATTGGGGTGTTGTTCCGGCAAAAGCCTGGACAGCTGAAAAGACGGAATTGGTGAGTTTTTCTGCGGAAGCATTGGCATGTGAGGTCAATTGTTGGATGAGACGATCCATACCAAACTCTTCTCCCTGTTCATCCAGAGCTTCGGTAATACCGTCGGAGTAGATGGCAAGAATGCTTTCCCGGGTCATTGGGGCAGTCTTCTTACTGTACTCGGAATCTTCAAAAAACCCCACCGCCATGTTGTTGGTGGAAAGAAGTGCTGGCGCCTCTCCCGGAGACAGGAGGATGCCCTTGTTGTGGCCTGCGTTTACAAACTCAAAGCTGTTCTCTCGGATATCCAGTGTTCCGTAAAACAAAGTGGCATATTTTTCCGGTGTGGTGTTGTTGAAAAATCGGCGGTTGATTCCGGCCAGTCTGGCGCAGACATCCGGATGTCCATACAGGGATTCACCGCGGACAGTGGCCTGAAGGTTTGCCATGAGAAGGGCTGCGGGGAGGCCTTTTCCGGAAATATCTCCCACGCAGAGTACCCATTTGTCGGGACTTATTTGGATGAAGTCGTAGTAGTCTCCTCCGATTTCCTTAGCGCTGATCATGTTGACGCTGATGTCGTAGAGGTCAAGGGTCGGAACATTGGCCGGTAACAGGCTTCTTTGAATCCGTTCGGAAGTCTTGAGTTCTTCCTGCAGATGAATCAGCTTCCGTTCTTCTTCCCAGAGCCGGCTGCTTTCGATGATTTGTGCGGATTCAGAAGCAATTACGGTCAGGAGACTCTGATCATTTTCACTGAATTTCCGGTCATTCTTCTTATTGAACAAAGCGATCAAACCGGTAATTTCTCCCCGGACAATCAGCGGTATGGCCAAGAGGTTATTGATGTTGTGCTTTCGAAGGGTGGGGGAGAGGAAGACATCTTCTTCGGTGGTGTCGTTGAGCATCAACGGTTTCCGGTGGGCCAGCATCCATCCGGTTAACTGATCATCCAGCCGGAATTGGACTAATTTCTGTGTGGTGCGGGAGTGGCGTACCCGGGTCTTCAGCGCATCGTCTTCTCCGGTTTTATCCACAAGAAAAACAGCTGCCTGTTCAACATCAATATGCTGGACGCATTTTTTCGTGATGAGATCCAAGACGTCGTCCAGGGAAAGTGTTGAGCTAATCGCAGTGGCAATATCGTTGAGGACGGAGAGCTCGCCCAGTGATTTCTTCAACATTTCGACCTGAGAGCGCAGAGTTGCCAGCTCCTTTTTTGAATCGCGATTGAAAACCATTTTGCCTTCCTTTTCTATTTCAATCCTTCATGGATTCGGGTCGGCAATTGTACTGTTGCAAACCCCGGTCATTGTATCACAAGGAGCAATTGCTATGAGTGCGAGAACGTGACAGGTTCAGTGTTTCACATGCCCGATGCCATCTTAAACATGGAAGACTGGAGATGCCCGTCCGCAGGAAGTGTGCCGCTGTCCTCGTCACTGGCCAGAATGACATAGCTGCCCGCCAGGGGTTGGGTGGATTCAAAAACAATACTGCCCGTGAAATGGTCCAGATTGTCCTCCGATGAAAGGTCTGCCTCAATAGGGAAGAGGGGGGCAACATTTTCCAATGTTTTGCTTGCCACAATATTGCCGTTTTCGTCCATGAACGTAACTGAGATTGAGGTGTTGGCACTCCCCACGTTGGTAATGTGGAAAATTCCGTTATGAGGCGTGTGAGAGAAACCATCCGGTGCGGTGGTATCATTTGAAATAAATGGGATAACCAGTTTTGTGTCCGTGTCGAAGGCGCTGATGCCCGTGATGCCTTCGTTGTGAGACCAGGAATTGTCTCCCTGAACCAGTTCAGTGACAATGGGCACGTCGGAAACGATTTTCAGGATGCCGGTAAAGTGCGTACTGTCGGAAAGGCCCAGCACGAGGCTGGAAAGATCCAGGTTCGTGGTTTTGGAAGCTCCGACAACTCCTTTGACTTTTCTCTTTGAATCAAGGGTTAGAACGATTTCCCTGAGTTGGCTTTTCCCTTCTTTCGATGGGAAAGCCATGTTACTGCCATCCACAAACATGTCCAGGGTGATCGTTGCCGCAGTGTCACCGGGATTCAAAAGCGCGATGCCCCGCCAGTCCACGTCTTTGCTCATAGGGATGTAAAAAGTTGTGGCAAGACGATTTGCCGGGGTGGCATTGAGCCCACTCATGACCCCCAGTGAACTTCCGCCTTCGTGGACTCCAAATAACTGGTAACTCATAGTGTTACATCCGGATACACCTGATATTTTCATCCATTCCTCATCCTCTGTGCTGGTGACATCCTGGCTGACGTAAGCGACTTTGTTGATCGGTGTGGAGCCGTCGAGAAAATCCATGGCGATGGGGGTGTCCACATCGGCGGTATCAGGGTACTTATGGAAATCCAGTGTAATTTCACCACCTGGGGAGTTTGTCCAGTGGGCGATTCCGGTCCACCACTGCCAGCTTTCATCAATGTGGCCGATATAGGCGACCTCGGACAGAAGTTGTGCTTCCGCATCTGTCCAGTCATCGGCGGATACGGTGCGAAGCTCCAGACCACTTGCGATACCCCTTGCCTTGAAGCGTTCAGCGAGAGCAAAACTCCCATCACTTTCGATTTTCATGCTGGCAATCCGACCGTAATCAGAAGATGAAAGGGGAGTGCTGAACGGAATCATGTTGAGATTCCAGTCAGCTGTATTGTGTCCCATGAGCGTCAGCCAGCGGGTTTCCGCAACTGTGTTTCCTTCCTTGTCCAGGGCGGCAATATGGTAGTAAGAAGGACTGGTCTCTGAATCCGTGATAGAAATGACGGTCTTCCAGAAACTGGAGGATGGATCACCTGATGAAGGTTGATAATCCACATGCGGGACAATGGCAAACCATGAAGGTGTTACGCCCTGGGGCTGAAAATCGAGGAAAGCAACCAACCCGTCATGATCGGAAAAACCAATGGGCGTATCCGGATTTTCATCTTCGACATAACTGGCTGGTGCATCGGCATTTACATGGGCAAATTGAACATTCCGGACATAATATCTTGCGCTGTGAGAGGCCAGGATGTGATCGATGATCTGGGTATTTCCATCATGGACATAGGAATAGCGATTTGAATGCGGAGATGTCAGTACCAGATCGGTGAAATCCGGGTTTATTTCATCCGTGGCGGGCATCATGGCGCCCAGGGGATCGGGATGTCCCTTAATCTGACCGGTCACATCCACATAGCCGTCGGTGAAGTCAAAGGCGTTAAAATCACCCGCTACAAAGAACGGTGTCAGCGGATGGTTTGTCTGATATTCTTCCATGAACTGGGAAATGCGAAATGCCTGTTGCTGGCGCTTTGTGCGGACAAAATTGGCACGATCCGGGTCCGGGTCGGGGTCCAGATCCGCGTCTATGTCGTTGAGAGATCTGTTATGGATTATCAGAACGGAAATCAACTGGCTTGAGCCGTTCACTGTTGCGCTGGCTTCCACAAGCAGGGGTGGCCGATCGTGGAGGGTGTAGGTTGAACCGTTCACGTCAAAGGTATCGTCCACCTGCTCTTCGGTGACAGTGTTGACTTGAACGTTGTCCCGGACCATGACGCCATTATGAATATCTCCGGTACCGCTTGCGCCAAAGAAAACGCTGTAATTGATAGTTGGGTCATCGGCATTGATTTTGTCCGCGAGATCCTGCAGAACCGTCTCGGTACCCACCTCTTCCAGGCAGAGAATGTCCGGGGCTTTCAACATGGTGCGAATCAACAGGGAAGCTTTTGTCAACCGAACGGAGTAATTGCCGTTGGTGGAAATGAACCTGAGCATGTTTTGAGTGGCAAGGAGAAGTTCTCCGGGATTCCGGTCCCGAACCGCTTCCGGGAAGGTGGAATCCGCAAGCTGGAGCATGTCCGGTAGCAGTTTGTATCGGTTGAACGAATAGGTCAGGGGCCCTGTGGCCAACAAGATTCCAGTGCCTCCGGGAATATCCTGGTCAGCCAGCCCCAAGCCGTTCGGGTCCATCTGAAATCGCTCAGGATTTCCATCCCAGACCGGGAAACCCGTTTCCCCGGGATAGAGAATACCGGGTTCACGGACTGGCCTTACAGCTTTGGCTGCGACAATTACATCTCCGTGATAGTCATTACCCTCGCAGATAACACCATTCTCAATTTTTACTCGCATTCCCTCGCATCTCTCCAGATCCGTACCGGGATATGGCCGGTCCGGGCTGGGAAAGGTGGCATCCAGTTCAATCGGTGTTGGAAGTGCGTTTAGGCTGGATTGCACATTCAGATTGCTGACACTGCCAAGTTCGGTAAGTCCATAGTATTCAGATACTGTTGCAGTCAAAGTGATTTCATCTCCCACCGCTACGACCGGCGCAGACCCTGTGTACACATAAATGCCTTCTGACGTGAGCGGGTCTTCGTCCGCGTCCACATCCGCTGCCTGGAGGAAAAAGCCATTGCTGGTCAGTCCAGTGACGATGCCGCCGGTATCCACCGATTGGTCTTGAATGGGGGAAGCCATGCCGGTTCCCTGGATGTTGTGGATGGGAGTAAGTGCCTTCGTTCCGGCTGCCAGTGAAATGACGGTGAATACGTACAGAAAGCATGATAAAATCAGTGAACGACGAATTTTCATTTGACCTCCGCGGCGCATAGACGCACGACTGTGCTTTTCGCGTCAATTGTATCACTTCTGAGGCCATTTGAGCAAAACCATGGGGTCACAAAACCATGGGGTCACATCTTGCAAAACCATGGGGTCATGCAAAACCATGGGGTCACATCTTGCAATGCCACATCTTATGTGATAAAAAGTCAGCATGTTGTTCGTAAAGGAGTCATAGCAAGATGGCAAG
>PFTO01000082.1 GCA_002789615.1 Acidobacteria bacterium CG_4_9_14_3_um_filter_49_7
CGCACGCTGAAATTCTCCCAGAAAAGTCTGCTGTTCATCTGTGAGATGATATTGATTCAAAAAATGCCGATCCCCCTGCACAAGGGAACGAAAGTCCTGAAACAACCGCACCCAGCCCTTTTTCTCCAGTGCCCCGAATGTATCGTAACCGCATCCGGTTTCCTGGGCAAGTTCCGCGCAGAGTTGGAAGGGTTCACCGGTTGCGCTGACCATCCGTTGGAGAACAGCCGCCTGTTTGGGGGCTCTCTTTTTCAGCTCCTGGAGATCTTCCTGACCGGGAGAACGCACCAGTGCCACAGCACGTCGTTTCACCGTCTCTACCGGGCTGGTGTCGTCTTCCATCTCCCGGACGATAATCTCCAGCTTACTCAGTCGATCCAGTAATTTACCAACAGACTTTCCCCGGAACGCCAGCTTGATCGCCCGTTCTGCTTTCCCTTTTTCCCCGATGAAGGAAACCACTTCCAATTCGCTCTCTGTCAGAAAGAGAGGAACCCGGTGATTTCTGAGCCTGTACCGATATCCTTGCTTTTTCAACAAACCGGGCGGTAATGCCGCACGAAGGAGACTTCCCGCTGAAACAAAATAGTATGCGGCAGAAGTCGTTATCATTTCAATAAGACTTCGCGGAAGTGCCGGCAGCTCTTCCGACAGTGATTTCAGTGGTTTCAATTCCACGTTGGCAGGAGGCGTTTTCACCTCTTCCACGACAATGCCTTTCACCCGCTGATGACCAAATGATACCTGTACAATTTCTCCGATGCCCACTTCATCCCCGGGTTCAGCCCGGTAGGTGAACGCCGTATTCCAATCAGCCGACGTGATCACCTGAAAATACCGTCTTCCTTCCTCTTTCATCATGACAGCATCATACTACAAAGAGGAAGCAAGTTTGAGGTTGAGGTTGAGTAAATAAATAACCGCCCGTGTTCTGTTCTGACAGAAAAGACGGAGAAACCGGAACTGTCACGGGAACTTACCAATGACTATCCGTGCTTGTCCATTCTTTTCTTCTTCTTTCAGAACACGGGAAACAGGCGCCGAAGGCGAACAGAACATTTCTCCACTCTGACGCCCCACGCCCGCATAACGTCCACTCTCACCCTTTTCTGTGTTAAAATATCCCCGGAGGAAACCGAATGGGAAACAGGCGGAAATCTCGTGAATACTCGCTTCAACTTCTATATGCCAGGGATGTGACCGGCTGGCAAATGGAGGATATTTCTCCAATTTTCTGGAAAGACCGTTCGGCCTCTGAACAAACCAAGAGCTATGCCGTCAATATTGTAAACGGTGTTCTGGGTCATGCCACCGCAATTAACACATCAATTGAACAAAACTCCAGCAACTGGAAAATCACACGGATGTCATACGTTGACCGTAATATCCTCCGAATTGCCGTGTATGAATTCATGTATGAAGATTCTCCTCCGGTTGTTGTAATCAATGAAGCCATTGAATTGGCAAAACGTTACGGAGACGGGGAGTCCGGTCAGTTTGTCAACGGCGTCCTGGATGCCATACGTAAATCGCTTCCGGCTCGGAATGTCTAAGAATAAAAATCACCGGCCTTTCATCGTTTTCCTGCTTGCCCTTTCAGTTTTTTTCGGTACGACTTCGGCTATCGGCTCCGGGATCATGGGAATACAGCAGGCTGAGTATCGTTTTATGCCACCCGCGGCTATTCTGCCGTACAGGAATGCCGGGTACCAAATCAAAGAATCTTCGGATGGTATTATCCATGTGAAAGTCAATGCAACTCCACTCAGAAATAGTACCCCCTACCCAACCGTAATTGAGAACAAGCCAGCACGCGCGCTCCTTGATTCAGGGCAACACCCACACCTTTCGGCGGCATTTCGGGCAAAAACCCGCAAGCTGGTTCAGCCCTGCCGTGGTTATTTTCAGGCCGTATCCGTTATTCTTAACTGGATTACCCGTCATTTTCACTATCAACTGCAGATCAAAAGCCCCCTTGATGGAGATTGCACGGCGGCCGCGCAACTGGCTGTTCAAATGCTCTCAGAGGCTGGCATCCCGGCACGAACCGTAATTGGTATAGTGGTGGAATCAAAGGATCATGTTTTGAGTGGAAAGGCTCTCCATTCTTTTGTTGAAATTTATTACCCTGGAACCGGATGGTTGTTCTCCGATCCCCTTTCCAGTTATCACTATGTCCCTGCAAACTATGTACTGCTTAATACCGCACATGCCTCCGATTATTTTGGTCTGACCCTGCGCACTGTGCGCCAACCGGCCCCCCTTGAATCTGTTGTCTCCCATGAGCATTCTCCAATTCCGGGCCGAATCAACCTGTTTCGTTTCAACTAAGGAGAAAAGATGGGAGACGACATAGACAATCTTCTGTCAGAGCTTACTGAGCTGAACGAAAACATCTATGGCAGTGCAAAAGATCTGAAGATTGCCATAGAAAATGACGGAAACACCATTCACGTCACTGGAGAGCTCTTCCGGGCCTTTCACACGATAAAGGGACTGGGGGGTATGAGCGGATTCAGTGCGCTCTCTCAATTTTCCCACTCAGTGGAAAACCTGCTGGACCGTATCCGGAAAGCTGAGCATCCCTGCACACTCTCAGTGGTTAATCTGCTGATTCTCTCCACTGAAATAATTGACCAGTTCATTGATTCCATTCAGACCATTGGGTCCGACGCAGTAGAAGAAACAGCTCTGGCTTCTTTTCGGAGGCAACTGACCGAAGAAATGGAAACTGTACCTTCCAGCAGGAAAGCAGATTCTCCCGAACTGAATTTCCTTCCACCTGGACTGGCGAAACAATTGAATGATATAGAATTGGCCCGGCTAAAAGAAAACATACGTCATGATAATCCCATCTATTTTCTGGACGTTTCTTTTCCCTTTGAAAGCTTTGATACAGGACTCAGAAAAATCCAAGACGGTATCAACCTGGACGGGGAAATCATTGCCACCCTTCCAGGAGATGAGACAGCCACCGATACCCATATTTCATTTCGCCTGCTGTTGGCCTCGCCCCTGTCGCCCGAGAAAATCAAAGAATTCGCCCCATCCTCATCTACCCTCTCTATCATCCATGAATCAACTCCCTCAAAGACTGAAGCACGAAAGCATAAAGCAAAATTGAACGATGAGGTTCGTCCCCCTGCCCCTACTCAAGAAACCGGAGGGGATCGAACAGTAAAGGTAGGGTTGAAGGAACTGGATTTGCTCCTTCAAGATATGGAGGAGATGGAATTACTCAAGAACCGGATTGAAGCTATACTTGCTCCCCTTGCGGGAACCGGCGAGGGAGGACATATTGTTCAACAGGCACGATTCCAACTGAATGTTCTTGAACGACGCATTTCTTCCTTCCAGAAACGAGTTATTCACTACAGAATGGTGCCACTGGCGTCCATTTTCAGACGTCTTGAAAGTGCCACAATCCGCACTGCCGCTGAACTGGGCAAAAAGATTCAACTGAGCCTTGACGACGGCAATACCCGGGTTGACAAGCAGATTACGGATGCGCTCGTAGAACCCCTGATTCACCTGCTCCGGAACGCGGTTGACCACGGCATTGAAGACCCAGGCCTTCGGAGATCTGCAGGGAAACCGGAAAATGGAACGATTCTATTGACAGCTTTTCAGCAGGGAAGTTCTGTTTTTATGGAAATTGCAGATGACGGAAACGGCATGAACCCTTCCACAATTTTGAAGAAAGCCGTGGCATCGGGTCTTGCGGAGAAGGATCGAAAGTACTCTGACAACGATATCCTGGATTTCATCTTCAGCCCAGGCTTTTCCACTTCAGAAAAACTATCAGATATTTCCGGACGTGGTGTCGGTATGGACGTGGTAAGAACAGAATTGCAAAAACTGGGCGGCACAATCCGCATCCAGACAACCGAAGGCGAAGGAACCCATTTCCATATGCAAATCCCTGTAACGCAGGCCATTTTGCCGGCATTTTTCATTTCATCCGGGGACACGGTTCTGGGCCTTCCGTCTCTCTTCGTAAAATCCATACAACCATACGAAGCTGAACGCTGTGTCTACGTTCAAAGCCATCTCTATTATCGATTCAATGAAGAGCCTTCCAGAGCAATCCATCTCCCTCGACTGCTGGGCATAGATGACCTGGAAACGGAAGTCCGAGTCGTCATTCACATTCATCATTTTGACCAGCTTTTTGCATTTCTGGTTGAAGATGTGATTGAGGAAAAAGAGGTGACAATCACTCCACTTAAGGGGAAACTCTCACAACTTCCCCTTTTTTCTGCAATCTGCAACTTCTCTGCTCAATCAGTGGGCTACATTCTTGATGTTCCTCAATTAATCTCGCGTTTGAGAGGCGACCATGAAACCCCTTGATTCCATTCTTTTGCTGAAATCCGGTCAGAGTTTATTTGGGATTGAGCTTCGATATATACGGGAAATTTCTTCCGATTTCTCCATATTTCCCCTTCCGGCAAAGTTGGCAAATATATCCCATCTGGCATTGCTAAGGGGCATCCCCTTCGCCGTTGTGAGCAGTGAATATTTCCTGCAGATTGAACACAAAGTCAGAGAAAAACTCGTTGTTCTGATTGGTCAGATGGGCATTTTCGTAGATGAAGCAGTCCAATCGATATCCCCGGAACAACTCTCGATCCAAGAAAATGGGGCAGAATCAGGAAATTCTTTTGTCAAACAAGTCGTCCAGTATCGAAATCGAATTATACCAATCCTGGATATTCAGGCAATTTTAAATGACCAGCCAGATTTTGAATTCATTTCAATTTAATCTGTTTCGGCAGATTTTGGCTATGGAGGGACTGGATCTCACAGAAAACGCTAGAGAAGTGTTCGAACTTAGAATCCAACGTTTTGCGATCCGTCATGGCCTTCCGCTGGATCAGCTTCCCTTTCTTCTGAAACAGGATGAAACCCTTCGAATCGCGCTGGCTGAGAGCCTCATAATTCATGAGAGCTATTTTTACAGGGAAGCTCACCACTTCACGACTTTGACGCGTCACCTCCTGCCGGAACGAATAACATGCACCGACCGCCCCATTTCTATTCTCAGTGCCGGTTGCGCTCGTGGTGAAGAGGCCTACTCTATTCGCATCTCTATCCTTGAAGCGTTGCCTCAAGTGAGCTCCCAGATTAAGATTACCGGAGTAGATCGCTCAAAGGAGATGATCGATGCAGCCCAAGTTGGCCTTTATTCTATTCATGCCCTACGGGAAGTGCCGGCTCGACTTTCTGAAAAGTATTTTGCGCAACAAATGTCCGATCTTTTTTCTCCAAATTCCGAAGTAAGGGAAGGAGTTGATTTTTTCCAGCTCGACCTGTTGAAAGAATCCTTGAACAAGGAGGTCTATGATATAATTTTTTGCAGAAATGTAATGATGTATCTTACAAGTGATGCAAGGGAAAGATTGAAATCAAATTTTGAGACCGCCCTGAAACCAGGTGGAAGTTTCTTTTTCGGCACGACAGAGGTCTTTTCCAATCCGCCTGTTACGCTTCGAAAGTCTCAATCAGGCAATTCTTTCTTCTTTAAGAAAGTAGGAGAATGCTCATGAACATCCTTCTCATTGACGATTCTGAACTGATACTCAGCGAATTATCCCTTTTGCTCAATCAGACAGGGAAGTTCTCGAGGATATTCAAAGCCCATGATGGAGAAGAAGGTATTCGTCAGACAATGTTGAATAAACCGGATGTGATCATTCTTGACCTTCAGATGCCCAGAATGGATGGGTTCACTTTTCTTCGCTGGTTAATGGCCAACCATCCCGTTCCCGTTATGGTATTCAGCTCTGCTGGAACGGACGAGAATATTTTCAAAGCCATGGAAATTGGTGCCGTGGATTTCATTCAAAAACCTGAAAATTATATTACAGGGGCATTTGCCAACCACTTTAACGAAAAGTTATCCGCAGTAATGCATGCTTCCATCCCCCTGAAAACAGGCTCTGTTGCCCGTCCACAAGCCCATAAATCTGTCAAGTTGAGTCATTCAGAAGTTCCTCGGTCCAATTTTGAAATTCTCGTAATTGGAGCATCTACAGGGGGTCCCACGGCAATTCAACGGGTTCTTGAAGATATTCAATCCTATGTAGATATTCCTGTAGTCGTATGCCAGCATATGCCGCGCAACTTCACTGGAGTCTTCGCCAACCGGTTGAATATGCTTCTTGATTTGAATGTAAAAGAGGCTGAAGATGGCGAATGTCCTCAAAAACAAACCGTTTATGTCGCACCGGGAGACATGCATCTGGAATTCCACGACAATGCGTTCCGGCTGGTTCAACCCCATTTGAATGACCGGTACATTCCCTCGGTGGATCGTCTTATCGAAACTGTCGTGGCTTCCTATGGGAAAAACACACTGGCTGCCATTTTAACTGGGATGGGAACAGATGGAAGTGCTGGCGCCTGTGCGGTACACGAAGCCGGAGGAACTCTCCTTGCAGAATCCCAGGATTCCTGTGTCGTATATGGCATGCCAAAAGCGGCCGTAAGCACCGGTTTTGTTGATCACGTTCTCTCTCTGGATGTCATGGGCGGCGAAATTGTCTCACTATTGCGCCAGATTGAACCGGAATAGAGGCCTTACTTTTCGCCCCCGCTTCCCGACTTCCATCCTCACTTTCGCTTTCTTCTGAGTTGCAGTAATGTCTCAAGAACTTCGAACTGGCCCACTTTGTCTGCTATATCCCTGTCAAGGACCCTGCGGTGTGTCTCTTCCAGAAGCTCCCGGATTTCTGGTCCTGACTGAATCCCGCGCTCAATAAGATCTTTTCCATTCACGTGCAACGGGAAATCCTTCAATGAAGTAATAAAGTCACTGATGGTTCGTTTAATCGCCTCATCCTCGAAATAAGCAAGGGCAAACAGCAGGATTTCCGGTTCCAATTCTCCAAGAATTTCAACTACCTGGGACCGTTTCGTCTTTCCTTTCCGATCAAAGAACATCTCCAGTCCCCGGATACACCCCCGGAAACGAAGCACTTCCCGGGTCAACAATTTTCCAAGAGAAAGCTTCTTGCATACTGCCAGTTTCTGGTCTGTTGTGGCATGGATCATCAGCGAAAACAGATAGAGAAGCCACTCATGAATGTCCTCGCGGAAAAGCAGCCGGTGCCATGCAACCACTGAATCTACATTGGTGACAAGATTTCTGGCAAAAGGATCCAATTTAATATCTCTGTGAAAGAAACGTAACCCTCCGATTTCCTCCAGATCCTCCATCACGATGGAAGCATTTCGTGTTGTGAACAATGCCTGGATTTCTTTCAAAAAGCGGTGCCCGGATACCTTTTCCACCACATCAAGAGAAGCTGCAGATTTCATCAAACTTAACGTTCCTTTTCCAATCCTGAACTTGAATCTGTGTTTGAAACGTATGGCACGTATCATCCGGGTGGGATCATCGATAAAACTGAGGGAGTGCAGCACACGGATGATTCCTTCCTTTAAGTCCCGACGTCCACCGAAGTAATCCACCAATTCACCAAATCCATCCCTGTTCAGACAAATTGCCATGGCGTTGATTGTAAAATCCCGTCGGTACAAATCATGAAATATTGTTGCGTTTGTTATGTCAGGTAAGGCACCAGGTTTGCTGTACACTTCGAAGCGGCTCGTTGCAATGTCCAGTCGCATTCCGTCCTGCGCAATCAGCACAGCAGTATTGAATTTTTCATGCTCAATGCAACGCACATTCAATTCTCCAGCCAGATGTTTCGCAAATTCGATTCCATTCTTATCAACAACAAAATCGAGGTC
>PFTO01000004.1:0-222 GCA_002789615.1 Acidobacteria bacterium CG_4_9_14_3_um_filter_49_7
GTTCCCCTGCGGAACCGGCAACTCTGTTATCCTTCTTGACTACCCACTGAACTTCGTCGTTTGCCCGCCTGAAGATACGGTGGAACCGGAATACTTTCCTGCATACGAGTACTTCACCTACTTCCCCGCAACGAATGCACAGTGGTGGTCAGGTCTCGCGGTAACCAACGTGACCTACTTCGACGATAACTTCCTTCCTTTAATTGGAAGAACTATGGATCA
>PFTO01000004.1:248-7747 GCA_002789615.1 Acidobacteria bacterium CG_4_9_14_3_um_filter_49_7
TTACCGATCAGGGCGATGTGTACATGTACAATGCTGGTACCTTGCCCAAATCCGGTATTCTGGTCACCCTGCTGTCTGACCCGGCATTTGCTCCGACAGCCGTCGACCCCACCGGGCCGACCTGGGATGGCTCTCGCCCCTTCTGGGTAATCGCGGAAGCGACGCCGACCATTGCTAACACTTGGATAGCAATTGATGGTTTCGGTATGCTCGGTGACGGATCCCAGGGTCAGGGTACGCTGCCCCGCATTGACTCACCGTACTTACTTACAAGCGGGAACCTGTTTAGCAAATAATGAGCGATTAACCTTAAAACAGAGGGAGGGGGCATTCGCCCCCTCTTTTTGTTTCAAACTCTTAATGGCGTTTACACACCGGGAGATGAGAATGACGGGACGTGAAAGAGGGGTTGTTTTATTTGGAGTGTTCAATGTTCTATTGATCGCAGGCTGTGTGATGGTGCAGACCGGTCCGAAGGCGCTTGAAAAGCGGGTAAGGGCCTTCTGGCATGCCCGTGAGACAGGGACTTATACATTTACATACGGCGGAAAACAGGTGGATTTATATAATGCTTTTCTAGCTGAAGAAACAAGAAAACAGGTGACTCAGCAGCAGTATTATGGGCGGATCAATTTGAAAGTGACCAATCCCCGAATTGAGAGGATTGAATATCATACTGATGGAAAAAGGGCAACGGTGGCAATTCGCTTTGACACCACCTTCCAGATTGCAAAGCTGAAGAATATTCGAATATCTGAGACCTGGATTGTGGAAAATGGGCAATGGGTGCTGCTGGACAACCCCATGCACAACCCCTTTCGGAGCGGGCAATGAATAGAAGGATCAGAGCTACTCTCATTGCGTTGATTTTGTTTTCCTTCGTGACGGCATTGCCCGCAGAAATGAATCTCCAGGTCAAGGGGAAGAGCCTTACTCCAGGTGGAGAAACAATTTTACTGAAATGGCAGGTGGAGAAACGGTCTGACGGTTATGTGTTTTATCTGAATCATGTTGAAAGGGCGGAAATGGTTATTTCCGATGGAACGGTTGTGAAGATACGGCGACGTATCCGCTTCGCTGGAAGGGAGAAATGGATTGTTCTGAAGGATCCGCGTCAGATTGCACTGGAATTGAAATCCGGTTTTTATCCCTTTTCGGCGGTTTTGAACTATCAAAAGGGTCAGATTCGGGAAACGGTGATGGCAACCGGCAGATTTACAGTTGAAGAGAGGGCAGTGAAATGAAGCGGCCGATTCTTTACGCAGCAGTGATTGTTCTGTTTGCATCGGTTGTTTTTGCCGGCCATGAAGAGGTTTCACTGGCAAAACCGTGGAATGGTTACTGGTGGCCAATGTTTGAAGGGGCACTGGCAACCGGTGTGGGCTACCGGGAGCATCCCTCTACGCTGGAAAAGTACGATTCCCGATTTGGACTGGATGGCAAAGCCACGGATTGGGAGCTGGCGAATCACCACAAGCCGGACGGAGCGGCGTGGAACGGACACTGCAATGGGTGGTCGGCCGCGGCTGTGTCGGAGGTGGAACCGACAGAAACGATCAATTCAAATGGATATACCTTCTACATTGGAGATTTGAAAGGTCTCTGGACCATGTACTACCAGGGGGCAACCGGGACAATTTACAGAGGTACGGATGGTGGTTCTCTGGACCCATTGACATTTCAAACGGAGCTTCAGGCCCATCTCCGGGATAATGGTATTCCACTCCTGATGGATTCGGATCCCACGGAAGAAGTCTGGACATGGCCCATTTACGACTACAGTATGGACTGGACAGATGATGGGAATACTCGCCATGTTACCCTTACGGTCTGGACTTCCACGGATGGTGTCTCTCCGGATGAGGTCAGTTCTGACCGTAAAGAGTTCAATTATACCTATGACCTTACACTGGAAGGGGGAGAGCCTGTTTCAGGTGAGTGGACAGGATACTCAATTACCTATCATCCGGATTTCTGCTGGTACCCGGAGGAGGTCCCTCCAGATAATCCTTCTGGCAATCCGTATGTGAATCAAGACAACGTCACCCTTCTGGCTCAGGGTTCATACAACAGTTCGGCCGATGATGGAGATGAGCCAAATGACACGTTTGATGACGCAGTTCCCATGGAGGGCGGTTTTATCGGCCGTATCCTCGACGAAGACTGGTTTTCTTTACCAATAGAGCCGGAGGAGAAATTTAGCCTGAGCCTCTATTGCAACAGTCGTGTCAGTAATTCAACCAGTCCTCCGTTTTTTGCCCAGCTATTTGATGGTGCAGGATCTTATCTCGAGGATGTGGGCTTCGAACAGGCCACCCGCTATCCCAATACAACACTTACCGGTACGGATTTTATTTCTGAGTACCTGAAGATTGCGCCGTTACTGAATCACTTTTATAATGAAAACTATCAGTTCGGAGTTGAAATGAAGAGCTATACCTCGGTGATCCACCATACCATTCCCGGAGAAACCTTCTGGGAGAATTTTGTAGTGGCGGGATTCTGGCCGGTTACCGATAGCAAATCAATTCGAACAGAGAGTCATTATCGGGTTATTGGCGTGACGCAGGGGGCGGGTTTTGCCCTGGATCCGGGATTCGAAACCATTTCTGGAATGACTTTTCGGGATGTCCCCTTGTCTGGTGGAAATGGTACTCCAGAGTGGATCAAGTTGAATTCCCTGACAGACGAGTACCCGGTTTACAGTTTTTATCTTTCCCAGGGTGAGGGCTCCATGTCATTCATGAGAGCGGAACAGCCGGATACTGAGCTGATTCTTTCCCATGTTCCGCCACAGGTGGCGTACTGGTGGTATGGTATGGTGTTGGTAAACTCGTCCCGGTTTTATAAAGCGGCAGTAGAGGCCACACTGTATGGAGAAAATGGAGCTGAACTGGCCGTGGTCCCCATCCGCCTTGACCCTTATCAGAAGAAGGTGGGACTGTTTGAGGAGTTCTTTCCGGGCGTTTCTCAGGCAGATGTGTCTTACATCCGCTTTAAATCCAATGAGCCGATCAACGCATCCGCGTTATACGGGACGTTGGACCACAAGGAGCTTAGCTATGTGCCGGCAGCAGGCCGTTTTGGCTGGATCGCCCCGGCGACGGCGGAGCATGCCGGCGAAGATGAACAATCTTTTTTCATTCCCTATAATCTTCTGAACTACGGAGCGGCAGGCTGGAGTGGCGTCGTGTTTGTCACACCGGATGATGCCGCTGTTTCTGCCATCCTGAACTTCAAGTGGATAATGGATGACAACAGTTTTGCCATTAGTGACCTTTGGATTGGAAAGCATCACAAGTGGGTGGGCGTGATGGAGGATCTCGTGCCGGATGGTGTGGATCTGACTCATCTTGTGCGAATCGGTGTCACGGTTCAAAGCGGCCCGGTGACCGGTTTTTACATGACGGGAGGCCACAACAAGGGGACACTGATCTCGTTTCCCTTCCTGAAGTATTTTGGCACTGTGGATGAGCTATTTCCGTTCATTCAGCGAGATGGACTCGAAACCATCCCAGTCTATTACAATCAGAAGCCATACGCTCTTACCGGATTGCCGGTTTACGCATATGATATCAACGGATTACAGGTGGGAACTACCAAACGAGTGGATCTCAACGCTTTTGAGTTGAAAAAATTGGACCTGAAATCCTTGTTTACGCCTGAGGAACTGGCGACAATTACTTCGGTGGAACTTTACACAAACAAATTTGTGGTTCCTTACGTAATTTATGAGGACCCCGACGAGGTTTACTGCGCGATTGTCCCTCCGACTCTAACCCACGGAACACAATAGTGCGGGTGAAAGTGCATGTGCGTGAGGGATGAAGAAGTGTTCTGTGCGCCTGCGGCGCCTATGTTCCGTGTTCTGATCGAAAAAGAATATCCGCTCTGCGAGCCGTGCTTTGTAATTTGTGTTGTTGTGAGCAGGTAAATTACAGAGGATAAAGAACTTCCTGATTCTTCTTGTTCTTGCTCCGGTTCCTACTCAAAGGGGGAAGCTTGAGGAGAAGGCAAGGTTGAGTGAAGAAAAGGCAAGGAATGGGCAATTGATAGTCCCCTGATTTTTCTGTCCGCTACTCCTACTGAAAATAGAGAATAGTCAATTCCCTGTCTTTTGGCCTTTTCTGAACCATCCACCATCCACGCGGCCCAATGGGTCGCTTCAGAGGCCCGGATCCAGCTCTGGATTGTCCAGCAATTTCTGCAGGTTTCGCATATAGGGCGCAACTGCTGCAGCGTAGCGCTTGAAACCGGGTGTTCTTGACGCTTTCAGAAACATGGTCCAGGATTCTTTATATTCTTTTCCGGCGTAGTAGTATTCACCCAGCTTAATCATGGGTTCTGTGAATGCTCCGTTCAACGCAATAGCATCCCTACAGAATCGGATGCCGGCTTTGTTCTTCCCACTTTGGAAACTCAATAGCCCTTTCCCGAATGCCAGCATTGCTTTTGTGTCGTCTGTAACCAGTTGTTCGGCACGAAAGGTCTTCATTTCATGGCGAATGTGCCATTCCGTATCCCTGATATTCTTCTGTGCTGCGATCAGGTTTCCATTGTCCAGTTGAATGAGCATCAGGGTCAGTCTTGCCTGTAGTAGGCGGGGATTCTGCTGAACTGCCTGCTCCAGATATTTTTGTGCTTGGCCGAATTGTCCCTGACCGTAGTATAACTGTCCCAACTGGTTCAACAAGAGTGCCGGGTTCTTCTCAACGGTGCGAAGCCCTTCCAGTAGAGTCGCTTCAGCTTCTTTCTGCTGCCCGTTTTTCACGAGCAGACTGGAGCGAAGACCATAGCACTGGGCCTGAGGGCTGAAGAAAAGAGCCTTTCTCGCGACCGGGACGGCTTCTTCAATATGACCGGCATCTTTTAAGGCAACTGCCAGGTTATAATAGGGACGGGCCCTTTTCGGTGAATAGCTGACAGAGGATTGCCAGAGCGAAATGTCACTACTGAAATCTATATTTCGGGTAAATGTCCGCGTGCCGAGCGCCAGCAGTAAAACTGCGAAAACAATGTGCAGCGTTTTGGGTTTCCGAATCAGCACAGTAATGATTTCAACGGCAATGATGGAGAAGAAAATGGCACAAGCGTATAGGTTGCGCTCGCTTAAGGGATCAATCACCCAGGCCCCACGTCGGAGGATGAAGGAATTTGTGGGAGCAATAAGGATGAGGTAGCCCAGGTATGCGGGAAATGACAGGGGCAGCTTCCGCCTGAAAAAAAAGAGCAGGAAACCAATTGCCAGTAGCAATGCGATGGCCATAAGTACTCTGGGAGCTATCAGGCTGTTCAGTACTGGAAGATCATGATCGATATTGAGCGCGTTGGGGAATGCGAACAGGCGCAGGGAATATGCAATGGCGTAGGTATTTGTGGCAAGGGGCTGGCTATTGAATTGATGGCTGTTCTTAACAATTACAGAGTGGATCTGAGCAAAGGGAGAGATGTTCAATGTGAAGGAAAGAACCAGCACGGCCATGAAAAGAGCGATGATTCCGCCAATTCCCATGATTATTCCTTTTCTATTTAAGGGTCGAACCCATAGATAGAGAAGGGGATAGAAAAGCACGAACACAATATACACTTCCTTGAACAGAAAAGCTGTAACAAACGATGCAAGTGAACCGGCGAAAAACGCTGCTTTTTTTCTCTGAACGTCGGATGTTAGTGTTTTCAGATATAGAAAACACCCCAGAATGAAGAAGAAACCACCGATGCCATTGTTTCTCCCTGAAATATAGGATACGGCCTCTGTGGCAAGGGGAGATACGAGAAATAGCATGGATGCTGCCAGGGCGAACCACCGGTCGTAGATACCTTTCAGCTCCAGAAGGCGGAGCAGGAAGAAGAACAGAATAAATGCGGTAAGCACGTGGAAGGAAAGGTTCACAACTTTATAGCCTGCCGGATTGTTGCCCCAGAGATTTTTTTCCAGGAAGAAAGAAAACCAATAGAGTGGACGGCTGTGGCGAAATTGTCTCCAATGGATCAAGGTGGAGAAGTTCTTTAGATTTGGATTGTGCTGTACATAATGGATATCATCAAATATGAAACTACCTTTCAATTCAGGCGCATATGTTACCAGGCCAATCGCCAGCATCACAAGAAGCAGCCATACCGGTTTGAATATCACGGGATGGGCTGTCTGATTTATCTGTTTCAGTTTCTTTCTTTTCCCGGCTGTCATTGCTGTGAGCTCCGACTCAAGACAGGGTTAAGGTCAGATGATGCCATCTTCATGAATCCTGAATCAGTCCACGGGATTTAAGATGTTCACGTGTGGCGTCATCCACAGATTCGGTGAGAGCGGCGAGAATCTCAGGGGTAACCTTCGGATTGTTGAAAAACTCCAGTACCACACCCGTATTATCAAGACTCAGTTTTAAGTCTATGATCCTTTTAAGGATGGACAGAGGTGTAAGTCGGGAATGGATGATACGGGAGAGGATTTCAGGAGAAGCGGATCGGGTTTCCACAAGGCCTCTCAGAAGTTCTTCATCACGGAAGATAATCCCCCAGAGTTCTCTGAAGATTTCCCCATCTGTTTCCAGAATGATTGAGATTTTCCCATCCAGCGGTAGCTGTGAAAACTGGTGGCTCAACTGGGAAAATGCCTGGTTCTTGACCTCGACTGACTTGATTTTCTTATCCCTCAGGACGTCCAGCAGATCTTTCAATGTGTTCAGTTGAGAAGCAATGGCCAGGGCTTTGTTTCCGGGCAGGTTGGGGTTGTGAATCATCCGGTTGCGGATGCCGTGGTGTTTTGCCCATCGGCTGTGATCCAGAATGATCAGTTTTTCCGCACTCATAGTGTGAATCACACTTCCCAGAGTTGCTTCGGTCAGCGCCGGATTCTGCAGCAGGTTGCGGAGGATATTGAGATCGTGATGTTGCAGCAGCACGGTGATTTCTTTCTCGTCTTCTGAGCTGGCAGCGAGTTGAATCAGTTGACCCATGCTGCTTGCAGAGAGTTTTTCTGTTTCTTCAAATACCATTCCGGCAGGTTTTCCTGATGCGGAGAGTTTCTGTGTGAAGCGGTAAAAGGCCTTGATAATACTGAGCAGCGCTGGCCACCTTCGCTTAACAACGACGGTAATATACTGGAGCTCCAGCTCCGGCACCTGCTTCAGTGTTTCAGCAATTTCGATGGCAGTTCCGTTTCTTTCTCCGACGTTGTGTTTGAGTTTTGAAAGCCTTTCAAAGAGACGAACTATGTTCTGACTTGTTTCAATTGCAGTTCTGATATCATCCGGTAATGCCGGATTATCAAGAAGTTGAGATCGCGTATCATCTTTGAAAAACCAGCGGGGAAAGTTGTAGATTGCTTCCAGCGTCCCTGGATTTTCCAGTTGAATCGCGGCAGCGAACAGTTCGCCATCTGCCAGGAATCGGTTCTTTATGGCAGTTTCAGAAACTTCAGGATGTCCATCCCAGAGCAATGCCTGAAGCTCTTTTGAATCGGTGGAATTGCGTGCCTTCAGCATTTTTTCTTCTGC
>PFTO01000135.1 GCA_002789615.1 Acidobacteria bacterium CG_4_9_14_3_um_filter_49_7
TGGCTGACAATGAAAATGGAGTAGAAAAAATGAAAAGAAAGTCAAGTTTTCATATGCGGGCATATGTGTCCACTTATCTTGGATTTTCCGGACTGGGCATGGGGAAATTGTGTCTGTCTGGATATAGTGAGAAAGTGGGAATCCCGTTGAAACGGTTGATCAATCGTTTTGCACTGAATGGATATAAGGCAGTGGATACGGAAACGATCAATGAGATTGCGGCAAAACTGAATACATCTTCTGCTGCGCTGATAGAATTGTTTTCAAGACCGCCTCAGGCAGACTGGAAGTTAAAGGAATAGAGAAGGACATGCCGGACAAAACAACACTGAAGGTACTCATTATTTCAATCGTTGCGGTCAATATAGGACTTCTTTTCTTTGTTGGCTACCGGCAATCTGCACAGCGAAAAGCCTTCCTGTCATTGAGGAGTGAAGACGCGTTTCTTTTCCTTGAGGGGTTGAGTCACAACCTGGAAACATCTTCCAGGACCCAGGCTCAATTAAAGAAACAGTTGGCTTTTCAGCTGGAAATCTCGGCTTCGGTTGTCATAGAGCAGTTGAAGCGGATTCGCTCTAATCCCGAAACGGCTGCCTCAATTATGAAACGTTTTCAATTATGGTAGATGGTTATATTGGACAACAAGGGCAAGCTAATCTGGAGTTCTAAAGGTGGATTTGGTAGACAGGCAGACCCGAAAGTCCTGAAGGTCTGTGATGGAAGCCTTCCCAGGTATGTAATCGGGCTTCGGGAGAATTATCAGAAAACGGGTTATCGTTTCGGATTGGTCAGTCATTTGCCACAAGGCGGAGCTCTCGTCCTGATTATCGACGGAAACACGCTCCATCGGATTTTTGAACAAACAACCTTTTCTCATGTACTGGCCCATGTCAGCCGATATGAAGGCCTGGAATTTGTGCGTTTTGAGAGTCTGGAAGGGATTCTGTACGATTCTTCCGGTAAGGATGAACCCGAATCAATGATTCAGGCCGGGGATGACCCTGAAATCGTGGAGGCCGTCTATGCCAACAATCCTTTTGTGCGGACAGTCTCCCTTGCAGGAAGGGAGGTCCTGGAAGTTATCTGGCCCGTATATGTTGACAATTTGTTTCTGGGTGTGATCCGTGTGGGTTTATCCCTTTATTATGTGCGACTTCTGGACGACACAACGCTATGGTTGACATTGATTACGCTGGGCATCATAGGGGTGCTGGATATGCTGTTTGTTCTGGCATGGCAGCGGGGCCGCCGGTTGAATCGGGAAGCACGGGAAAACCAGGCGATTCTGGAGCGCATCCAGGACGGTGTTTTGATTCGCCGTCCCGATGGGAGCTGGACAGGGAACGCAAGCGTCGTGAAATTGCTTGGAGAAAACCCGTGCAGTGATATTTGCGATGCTCCAGTGGGGTTGTCCCGTCTGAACCGGGGTAATCGGGTATTCCTTGTGTTGCGAAATCCCGTGGACGACACAGATATTTTTATCATACGGGATGTGACACTGGAGGACGCGGCTGATGAGAGTCGGGCCCGGGAAGAACGTCTGTTCTCAACCGGAAAACTGGCTTCCGCATTTGCTCACGAAATCCGCAACCCTCTGAACACCATTTCCATGATATTTCAGCAGGTGGAACACGCACCTTCGGTGCAGAACCCGGAAAAAGATTTGTTGCGGGTTGCAGAAGAAGAAGTTCGACGTCTGAATGGTTTTATCGAAGAATTTATGAGAGTCGCGAAGGACCCCGAGATTCATCCTGAGGTGGATACCGTTTCTCCGTTACTTTTCCATTTGGCAGAATTGTATCGTCCAAGGATGGAATCAGCCGGAATAAGATTTGATGTTGAAATCGATGATTCAATTACCCTATCTTATGACAGTGACCGGTTGAAAGGTGTCTTTGTCAATCTGCTGGAGAATGCCCTGGACTCAGGGGCACACCACCTTGTAATTAGAGGAATAAGAAATGGACGGTTCGCGGAAATTTCTCTTCAAGACGATGGAAGCGGTATGGAACCGGAACAGGTAGAACGAGTGTTTGATCTGTATTATACGACAAAGCAGAAGGGAACTGGGTTGGGGCTCGCTTATGTGCAGCGGGTAGTCTCGGCTCATGGCGGCTTTATTCAAGTTGAATCAACACCTGGAAGGGGAACCCGATTTTCTATTTTGTTGCCCCTGGAGGAGGAATCATGAGTTTTCGAATACTGGTTGTGGACGACGAGACAGCCCAGCGTTCCGTATTGTCCCGTTTCCTTGAATCAGAAGGATATACTGTGGACCAGGCAGAAAGCGCTGAAAAAGCTCTCCGTCAACTGGAAAATGAGTCGGTGGACCTGATTATTTCTGACATGAAAATGGCCGGTATGTCCGGACTCGAGCTCTTGAAGCAGGTTCGGGAGAAGAACCCTTTGATTCCTTTTCTGATGATAACTGCCTTCAGCAATGTTTCCGATGCTGTCGATGTGTTGAAGTCGGGGGCAAGCGACTATCTGACAAAGCCGGTCAACCTTTCTGAATTGTCCATCCGGTTGACGAAGGAACTGGACCGCAAAGTGATCATGGAGGAAAACCGAAATCTTCGTGAGGAAGTGCTTGCCCACAGTACAGGTGAAACGATGGTTACCAGCAGCCCCAGAATGAATAGCATACTCAATACTGCAGCGAGAGCGGCTCGAACAGATGTGCCTGTATTGATCCTGGGGGAAAGTGGAACCGGTAAAGAATTGCTTGCAAGAACAATTCATTCCCTGAGTCCCAGGCGTCCGAAACCGTTTGTGCCGGTAAACTGTGCCTCGTTGAATGTGGGTGTTCTGGAGAGCGAATTATTTGGACACGAAAAGGGGGCATTCACAGGGGCCGCGTCAGTGCGTACCGGGCGTTTTGAGACCGCGTCTGGTGGTAGTCTATTTCTGGATGAAATCGGGGATGTGCCTATGGAAGTACAGGTGAAACTTCTTCGTGTATTACAGGAAAAGGAAATCGAACGGGTAGGCGGAAACAAGCGTGTACCGGTTGATTTCCGCTTGATCTGCGCGACAAATCGGAGTCTTGAAGAAGCTATGGAAAACGGTCAGTTTCGTGAAGATTTATTTTATCGAATCAATGTTGTGACTCTGAGTATTCCACCTCTTCGGGAACGAAAAGAAGATTTGCCTGGATTGATCGAACATTTTCTGAAATCCTGGACACATCAGTATGGCATTTCTGTTCAGGGTTTTTCCCCACAGGTATACAGAAAACTTCTGCAGTACAACTATCCGGGAAATATTCGGCAATTGAACAACATTATTCAACGTGCGGTGGTTTTGTCCAGGGGAGATTCAATCGACAGCATTGAACTGGAGATACCTGAATCTGACGCTAAGAGAGATTGGGAGATGTTCGGAACATTGCCGGAAGCCGTCAGCAACCTGGAAAGGCAGATGATCCTGCAGGCGCTTGAGGAAAGCAATGGCGTTCAGCTCCGCGCGGCGAAGGCTTTGGGAATCAGCGAGCGTAATCTCCGGTACAAAATGGAGAAACACAAAATCCAGGGGAGGGGAGACCGAAAACGATGAAGAATATATTACTCTGTCTATGGGTCGCGGTGTGTTTCCAGGGGATGCCCGCGGAAAAAATCCTTAAGTATAATCCGGATACGGTTCGCACTTTTTCAGGAACAATCGTGAAAGTGGACAAAGTACATTGGTACGGGAAGAAAGAGAATCTGTTGTTTGTAATTGCCCCTGAGGGGAATGCCCCGTCAATCCTGGTAGATGGGGGATTATCCAGTCTTTACAAGAAAAAACCAAAAGCGGGGAATCAGATTGGAATAACCGGTTCGTTTGTCAAAACTGATAAACAGGAAATTGTCCTTTCCCTGTCAGTCAAAACAGATGGCAAGGTTATTGAGGTACGCCTTGAAAACGGAGTACCGATCTGGATTTCGAACGCAAAGAAAGGAAAGGCGGGAAAGGGCCGCAGGTCCTTCATATATCGACGGATGAGACGTGGACGGCACTGATGTTGATTGCTCTAGGTACGGGCAGTGCAAGTGCAAGTGCCAGTGAGGAAAGATAGAGAATCTCGTGTTTCCGTTTGTTGCATGTCGCAATTGACAAATAAGGCTTCGACTTTATGCTGTACCTCAAAAAATCTGGCCCAGCGAAAGAAAGAAGAGGTCGCTGCCGTCGTCACTGCGGCCGTAACCAATATAAACCGCTCCGATCAGAGTCCGGGAGCCGATGAAAAGTGAAGCCGAGTAATTGAGAGTGTTTTTTCTGAAACTGTCTTCGTTCAGCCATGTGCTTCCCGTTTCCAATGAGCCGCCTGCGTAGAATTTAAACCCGAAGGCACGGATCGGCAGGTCCCGGTAGTACACTGTACTGGCGAAGGCTTTGCTGTCCCCATTGAGACGTCCCGGCTGGAAGCCGGAAAGATGAAAGATTCCGCCAAGGCGGAAATTGTCATAAAAAGGTAAGGCGCTTCCCAGACTGTCTCCATATTCCCCTGTGAAAATCAAGGTATTGGCCCCAAATGAGATGACTTTTTCGAACCGCAGATCCAGCTTTTTATAGGAAAGGTCAGAGCCCATTGAAAATGAACTTCTAAAGAGATGGAAGTGTCCGGCACCGCCTCTTGTCGGAAAATAAGGGTCGTCCAATTGATCATAGTCAAAGCGGAAGAGGTATCCCGCAATGTTCACATCTTGGCCGGACTCGTCAGAATTGTTTTGAAATACGGGAAACGGGGAAGTGCTTCCCCATTTTCTTGTTGCCCCGACCATGGCGGCACCCCAGTTGCCGAATTGTCGCCCGGCAAAAATGCCGGTGTTGAACATTCTGACATCATATTTATGCCATCCGTCCGAGGATCTGTATACGTCAAGAATTCCACTGCTGAATTCCATATACGGGAGAACGGCCCATCGTCCCGCTGCGTCAATGGGCTGAAAGAATTCTGTTCTGAGACGGCGCGTGCGACCCATCTGCATCTCGTTTTTCCATTCTCCACCGAGGCTGTTGACCTCGGTCATTGTATGGGCAAACAGGACATCAAACCGGCTGTCCCCCTGGAGATCGTCCGAGAGCCTCAACCCGCCCTGTAGAAACTGGGTCCCCCATGGTTTGCTTTTTGTATGAATGAGAAGACCGTTCCTGTCGTCGACATTGACCCATTCAAAGCTGACAGATTCGAAAGCCCCAATCTGGTAAATGCGGTCCAGGTCCCGCTGAAGAGTGTTGAGATCCAGGGGTTTCCCGGCTTTTGTTTTGATCCTGCTGAGGAGGACTTTGGGTGCCAGCCTGGATTTATCCGAGACATTGACAAAATCTACTGTTTGTCTGGTCATCTGAGCTTTCCTGAGGTGCTGCAGGAACATGGAGTATTGCTTTTCAGGGATAGAGAGTTTTCGCAGTGCGGCGATATGGGACAGGGCGGCTCGTTTACCGGGTTCAATTGCCTGGGTCATGTGGGCGAAGTCCGATGCGGCCATCTCACCCAGTTCGGGTTTGATGTAGATGTCTCCATCCTTCAATAGGGCGAGCTGGGTCTTTTCATCCTTCAGCAGCATGATGGTGATCATTTGCTGGGAAACTGCCAATGCCGAGTTCAGCCGCTTTTTCGGAAACAGGCCTTTTGCCACATTTACTGCAATGATAACGTCCACGTGCATTTGCTGCTTCATAACATCCACCGGCAGGTTTCGCACCAGGCCGCCGTCCACCAGGAGTTGACTGTCCCGATCAAAAGGGGCAATGGCACCGGGTACAGACATGCTGGCGCGAAGCGCATCCGCAAGGTTACCATGGGATAACACAACCATATCTCCTGTCGTCAGGTCAGTGGCCACAGCTCGAAAGGGGATGCGGAGACGATTGAAGTCCCGGGTGCCGCCATTTCTTAAGAGTGCCCGATGGAGGAGAAAGCTGATTTTTCTCCCTGCGCTGAGCCCCGTGGGCATCATGAGCTTTCCATTTTTCAGCCCAATCTCCAGGTTGGGAAGATATTTTCCATTGTCCTGTTTCCGGCGCCAGGAAAGGTAATTTCTGTCAGGAGAGTCCTGAAATATTTTTTCCCAGTTGGTACTTAAAAGCAGATGTTGAATCTCATCCGGGCTCATGCCGCTTGCGTACAATCCCCCCGCAAGTGCCCCGCCGGAAGTGCCAACAATGGCGTCTATCGGAATATGCAATTCTTCCAGTACCTTCAGGACGCCAATGTGGGCAGCGCCCCGAGCCCCGCCGCCGCTCAGGACCAGGCCAACTCTTGGCCGGGTCTTCACGGTTGAATCTGCGGCATTTGAGATCGAATATACTGGAATGGTAAATATCAGAACGAACAGAATGTGGACAAATAATGTTTTCACCGGACACTCCGAAGTTTTTCTAATAGCAAATACTAATTGTAGCATAAAGCGATTTCCGGAACTGTGAACGGGGGCACGACATCTTTCTTTGATTATTCTTCCGGGATAAAAATCTCTATTCCCCATCCAGGCAAAATCAAAAACTGAGAGAAATTCCCGTTGAAAAAACATGGTGGGTTGACCCCTTTCGGGCATCTTCCATGAGGTACCCCAGACGGAGTTTCGTGTGTCGAATAATTGGCACCATCAATCCGGTAGAGAAGCGATATTTGCTGAATGAATCGGACGTTGTATCGTAGAAGGGTTCAATTGCCAGATAGGGTTCTACCGGATGTCCCAGGATGGAACGATGTGCGGTAAATCGGAACCTGAACCGGAAACGGTAGTGATCCGGCTTTCGTCCATTGTCGTATTTCCGGATCTCAGTACGCAGTCGAAGATCAAAAGCGGAACGGTTGCTCAATCCCCTTTTCCAGGAGATATCAAAATTTGGCCGACGCTCCAAAGCGCTATTGCCGGTGGAACTCCTGGTCAATTCCTGTTTATAGTTAAATGAAATGGAAAAGCCGTTTCCCAGCTTTTTCCCCACGCCAAAGGCCCAATTTTTTGTAAATACCCCATCATTCCAGTCCCATGAACGGTATTTGATTTCATTAGCCAGACGGAAGGAAATGCCATTGAGCCGCTTTACTGAAATACTGTTTTTGGTCCAGTTTTGATCATCTGCGAATGCTGAGATTGAAATGCACAGGAATAAAAGCAAGATCGTTTTGTTCAGCTTGAAATGATTTTTCCATGTATTTACCATTCTTACGAACTCCTATGTTGATGATGGTGAGTACCATTGTCTATAATTTCTGATTCGTGCCCCCGGCTTGTTTCCAGCTGAATTGTAACATGCTGAATGTTGAACTTTTCATACAATTCGGTCTCAATCCGGTCAAGAAGGGGCATGGCATGACTCAGCGTCATATCATCAATTTCAGCATGACCCTCGAAATGAGAATTGCGCTCATCCAGTTGCCAGACATGAACGTGGTGTAGATTTCGGATACCTTTGATGGATTCTACAGCTCTGCAAACTGCCTCCAGGTCCAGATTCGCAGGTGCCTTCATCAGGAGAATTCCAGTGGCTTCCCGGACAATTTCCAGACTTTCCTTGAGGATATACGCCGAGATCAGGACGGTCAGCAGCGGATCAACCCAGTTGATCTTCCACAATACGATACAAATGCCACCAATTATCACTCCGGCGGAGGAAACAGCATCGGAAAGCAGATGGAGATAACTGGAACGAATA
>PFTO01000049.1 GCA_002789615.1 Acidobacteria bacterium CG_4_9_14_3_um_filter_49_7
CGGTCGACAATGTCACTGCTGGCCCAACGCCCATTAGAATCGGAGATGGGGTCGGTTCACACAGCCTGTCAAGCCATTTAACTTTCTTACCGAAGTGGTCCCTGTAGGGTCATCCGGCAGCTTACCCTGAGTGTGCTTCATGCGGTGCCTACAATGTGCCATTCATAGCGCCCAGCGGGGCGCTATGAATGGAAGCGGGTTCTGATTCGGAAACAGGTTGCCTGACGGGTTTTCGTTGCATGCATTCGATTCGGGAGAGTTTCCGGTATCGTTTCAGGGCATGTTCCAGTCGTTCGCCTGCCATGAAATCTTCTCCTTCCCGGTAAGATTTTATATGGCTTGATTCGCATGATTGCGAAATCCCGATTGCATTGGGCCATTGGCGACCTTTCTGAAGTCCTGACTTCCCTGTGACGGTTCACTCGCAGAGCACAGAAGTTTAAGTAGAAGGCAGGAAAGGCGAATCCATGCTTTTTGACTATCAACGATTCACTATTCACCATTCACGGTGGTGGCATCGAAGCCACCACGAATCTCTTCTTACTTGACCCAGAAGGGGCACGTATTGTTCCCTTCATTTGTGAGCTGAATCAGGCCGCTGCCATTGATGTTCATTGAAACTAGCTGCCAGGATCCGGTGCGGCTGGAGGAAAAGACGATTCGGCGACCATCCGGGGACCATGATGGATATTCGCTGGACCCATTCCCGTTGGTGAGACGAATATTTTTGTTTTCTGCAATGTTGTAAATAAAGATGTCAAATTTGTTGTTGTACATGGCCACGTAGGCGATGCGGCTGCCGTCGGGAGACCAGACCGGAGAGTCATTGTAGGAACCCTGGGTGTTGAGCCGTCGAATATTGAGGCCATCCCGATCCATGGCGTAGATGCGCGGCGCACCATAGCGGTCCGAGGTGAAAACAATTTCTTTTCCGTTGGGAGAGAATCGCGGAGAAGTATCGATGGCAATGTGATGGGTCAGACGGTTTGTTGTCTGCTTGTCAATGTTGTAGATATAAATATCAGTGTTCCCGTCTTTGGATGCACTGAACAGCAGCCACTTACCGTCCGGGGAGAAGTCCGGGGTGGAGCCGATGCCCTCGGCGTGGTAGATGGTCTGAATTCCCTGCCCCACTGTCATCAGGAAAAGATCGGGGTTGTGGTTGCGATAGGATGTAAAGGCGATGCGTTTCCGATCATGTGATACGGCGGGGAAAATCGTGTCACTTCCGATTTTGGTGAGCTGTCTCAAATCATCTCCATTGTAATCCATGATATAAACTTCCCGGTGTCCTGTTCGGTCGGAAACAAACGCGATCCGGGAGTTGGTAATGCCCCTTTTCCCGGTGAAGACGAAGATAACATCGTCGGCAAAGGAATGGATCAATTTTTTCAGGAGGGCGGTTTCACCCCGGTAGCGTCTGGTGACGATTTTCTTGCAGGTTTTGGTGTCAGTAACAACACCGGTGAACAGGAGCTGTCCACCCTCTTCTGCCCGGATTTCGCCGGTCACCAGAATCTTGGCGCCGACAGAGAGAAAGGCTTCGCAGTTTTTTACATTTTCGGGTGAGTCGGGAGAAGGGACCAGTGCCATATTCTTTTCAGGTATTACGTGGAAAACACCGGTAAGTTGGAGGTCTCGGGAGAGAAGTTTTCGTGAAATCTCCATTGTTGCCGCATCGGCGCCGTTTCCGGTAAAACCGGCTATACCGATTTCAATGAGATCCAACCCTTTGGTGGACAGGGTCAGTTCAAATTCCTGTTGGGCAAAAACTGAGATGCTGAACAACAGTATCAATGCAATGGGTATGTGTTTCATGATTACTCCTCGTAATTGAACCAGATATGAATTCCAAGACTATTCCCCTCATATCCTTCCGGCAGCGGAGGTAGGGGGCTGGAGGCGGTTATTGCACGTAGCGCCACTCTATCCAGACCGACATCCCCACTGGATTCCTCGATCATGGCGCCGACAATACTTCCATCCCGGTTGATTCGAAAATAGATCTTTACTTTTCCTTTCCCGATGTATGTGCGCACCCAGTTGGAGCCGACGCGATCCTGGACGATGGACAGGTAGTAGGCATATTCGAAATTTGCTCCATCCAGATCCACCACAGAGCTCTGTGTACTGAATCCTACCCGTTTCGAGCTACCACGGGCCGGGGCTTGTATCGTGTCTTCCTGACGGGGAGCAGGCTTCGGTGTTGTTTTCTTTTTAGGTTTATTGGTATTCACTCCGACTGCAGTTTTCTTGATTGTTTTCTTGGGAGCTTTTGGCGTGACCACGGGTTTTTCAATCGGTTTTTTCGGTGGCTTTACAGAGGACTTTGGTATGGGATTTTCAGTAACGGCCTTGGTTTTAGACGGTTCCATGTTGGAGTTGGCCTCCGACGCAAGGGTGGCGATGGATACCCTGTAGACTTTCGGTTCGTGGAGTGCGCGACTGCGGGCCGACATTACCCCGATTACTATCACCAACCCCACGACAATGTGGAGCAAAACGGAAATGGCGGAAAACTTGCGGTTGCCGTTCTCCAGCGTTTTGCGTTTTTCTATGATGATGTTAATTCCGATCCGGGCCATTTTCTTCTTCCTCCACCGGGAGGGTGACAAGGGCAACGTTCTCGATGCCCGCCTTTTTCAGTCTTCCGATGAGGCGGATAACCTCTCCATAGGGCAGGGTTTTGTCTGCCTTGAGGAAAACTTCTTTTTTCAGGGTGGCAAGTTTTGTCATCCGGTCGGCGAAGAGTTCCGGATGAATAATGTCGTTGTTTATATAGAGTTTTTTGTCCGCTGTGAGAGTTATGACAACCCGTTGCTCTTCCAGGGCCGCGCCGGTGGTGGTTTCCGGGAGATTGACATCAATTCCGCTTTGCATCATGGGCGCGGAAACCATAAAGATGATGAGAAGAACCAGAATAACGTCCACAAGGGGGGTGACGTTAATTTCAGCCAGTCCGCGATGTTCACCGGATTGCCGAATATTGCCTCCCATTTAACTGAAGTTCCGTTCTACAATACCAAGAAATTCCAGGGTGAAATCTTCAATTTCAGCGGAGAGAGAGCGAATCTTGTTGACATAGTGGTTGTAGCCCCAGAGTGCTGGAATTGCGACTGCCAGTCCTGCCGCCGTGGCAATCAAGGCTTCTGATATTCCAGGGGCCACGGCCACCAGCGATGCGGTTTTCTGGACCCCGATACGCTGGAATGCATCGATGACGCCCCAGACTGTTCCAAAGAGACCGACAAACGGGGCTGCACCTGCGGTTGTAGCCAGAAAATTCAGTGTTTTTTCAAATCGGCCGACTTCCACAATCTTGGCCCGATCCAGCACCCGCGCGATGGCTTCCAGGTTGCGAATCTTTGGCTTTCCCGGATCGCCGGGGTTCTGGTACTTGAGCTGATAGTTCAGTTCACTGAATCCGGCCAGAAACAGACCGGCCTCCGGGCTGTAGAGATGATCCCGGCAGGCCTCCTTGACCTCCAGGAATTTGTTTGAATTGCGAAAGAGGTTCAGGAAAGAGTTGGAATGACGTTTGGCCCGCCGAATCTGGAAACTCTTTTGAATTATAACCTTCCAGGAGCCCAGGGACAGAACGAGCAGGAGGACCATGACCAGTTGTGAGACAGGGCCTGCGCTTTTTATCATTGCAAGAATATCAAACATGAGGCCTCCCTTCGCATTTGGTTTTCAAGCATTTCTCCACAAAGTCCGGGACAAAAACAGAAACATCTCCACCGAAACTGGCCACTTCCCGTACCAGTTTGGATGATAGGTAGGAATATCGTTCGTCCGGCATCATGAACACGGTGTCCACTTGCTTCAACAGCTTTCGATTCATCAATGCCATCTGGAACTCATACTCAAAATCGGAAATTGCCCGAATCCCACGTAAAATGGCGTCCGCGCCGCTTTCCCGAACATAGTTTACCAGTAATCCACCAAAACTGGTTATCTCAATTCGGCCGGGAGGAACATCCCGTGTGGCTTTGGCAATCATTTCCATTCGTTCTCCTACGGTGAACATGGTGTCTTTTTCCCGGTTGACAAGGACCGCGACAATTACGTGATCGAAGAGTTTCATTCCTCTGAAAATAATGTCCAGGTGACCGTTTGTTATCGGGTCAAAGGTGCCGGGATAAACTGCCGTCCTCATTGTTTTCTCCCGGCAGATTCTTCTCGGATCATTTCTTCTTTTCCTCTGCTGGCGTCGCAGTCTCTTTTTCCGGTTGTGCTTTTACTTCCGGTTTTGTTGTATCGGTTTTCTTGATTACTTTTGCTGCCGCCATGTTTTCAAGAAAGCGATTGATGTCAATCATGGAAAGGGTTCCATTGTCTGACATCGGGACGATGGAGATTTTCTTCCCTTTCAGGGCATCGGCCAGGCGCTTGGCTACTACGTTGGATCCGCCGCTTCCCGCCAATGCCTGATTGAGATGGGTCAAAGCGGCTGCGGTTGCCTTTTTTTGTGCCAGAGCGGCCTCTGCCTGTTTTTGCGCGGCATAAAGGAGCGCGTCGCCCTTGAGTTTTGCCTGGTCCATTTCACCCTTGGCATCTTCAATTACACGATTGGCATCCGCGCTGGCGTCAAAAACTCTTCGTTTGACGTCTTCCCTTGCGGCTTCGGTAAGGGAGGCATATTCCTGCGCTTTCTGGTCATACAGTTTCCGATCCTCAATTGCTTTCTGGTAGTCAGGGGCAAAACGGTAGTCATTTACCAGCACATCGGTCACCTCAATACCCAGCGGAGAGAAAGCCTTTTCCAGCAGTTTTTTCCCTTCCACTACCTGGCCTTCTCTTTTGGCGGCATCGTAGAACTCCTCGGAGGAGAGTTTGCCCAGCGCATAACGGAGGATACCTCGGGTAATGGGGCGTACTGCAGTTTCTTCAATTTCCGGAACTGTTTCTCCCACATTTCTGACCGTGAGCCATGCCTTTTTAGGATTGACCCGCCAGCTTACGGTGATATCGACCCACAAGTTGTTTCCATCTGAAGTTTTCAATTTCAGGTCGTCCGCGTGGGGCCTGGAACCTTCACCGGTTCTTTTCGTCATCTCCAGTTTCTGTTCCGTTTTATTCAGGATACTGAATCCGGTGAAAGGCGGAATGTAAATATGATAGCCGGTGCCGTACGCTTCCTCATTTACGCCGGTATTCCCGGTGAACGAGAAGTATGTGGTCTTAACCCCGACTTCGTTGGTATCCACTTTTGCGCAGCTCATGGTGAAAAGGAGCATCAGCAACCCGGGGAAAAGAATGGCCATGCGTTTCATTTTTCCACCCCTGTCATTTTGAGAAGGGACTTCAGATCCAATGGATTTACTCCCTGTTTGCCTCCGGATTGGACAACAATCTTGTCCAGTCCTTTCAGCACATCTGCCATCTGCAACGCGACGATTCGTTGCCCACCCGGTCCAGCCATGGCGTTTGCAATCAGCGCATCACCCTTCGCTTTTGCCGTTTGGACCAACTGGTCGGCTTCCGCCTTTTTCAATTCCAGGTAAAGGCTTGCATCCGCACGGATCTTTTGAGCCTCAGTGTCGCCCCTGGCGATTTCCACCTTCGCCATGGCGATTCCTTTTGCCTGTATCCGGGCAGCTTCAGCTGCCTCTTTGCTGGACGCCGACCGCGACTGGTTCAACAGAGTGGTCTGGTCTGCCAGTTTTCGGTTTTCGATTGCCTTTTCATATTCCGGCTGGTAATGGAAATCACGGATCAATACCTGGACAGCTTCAATACCATTGGACCGGACCCGTCGATTGAATTCGGATAGTGCATCCTTCAGCTTTGTTTCACGCCGCTCAGCGTTGTAAAATCCTTCCGCGTTGAGTTCACCCAGCTTGTATTTCAGAACCGCAATAAACTCCGGTCTGATCTTTCTGTGCAGGAAGTCGTGTCCAAGTGTGGACAACAATCGGGCGGCACCGGAAGGCATGACCCGGAACAGCAGTGTGGCATCCACGTAGATCGTGGTTCCGTCACTGGTTTGAATGTCCACGTTATCGTTGTTGTTGCGGTCCCCATGTCCCGGTATGGATGTCAGCTCCAGCTTCTGAATCCGGCCCGAAAAGATGTCCAGCTTTTCAGCAAATGGCAGAATTACATAAAGACCTGGTTTCAAGGCAGTTTCTTCAATACCCTTGTGTCCGGTGATGGGGAACAGGCGTGTCTTTACACCAATCTCCCCCCGGTCCACCCGTTTCAGGCCCAGAACGAGGAGTGGAACGATAATCAAAAGCAGAATCAGAAAGAAGCCAAGCACTTTCTTACTCATTGTTTCCCCCAATCAGTTCAGCGGCGTGTTTTAAAGAAGTCTCTGTAATCTCGCGGCCGCCGGTCATCCGCGCGATTTCCTGAAGACGCTGTTCTTTTGATAGAAATTGTACCATTGTGCGGGTACGACCTTCAACCACCGTTTTTAATACGGAAAAATGACAGCTGGCAGCTGCAGCTACCTGTCCAAGATGTGTCACACACAATACCTGTCGGCTATTGGACAGTTTGTTGAGCTTGGCGGCAAGGGAGACGGCTGCTTGCCCGCCGATCCCGGCATCGACTTCATCGAATACCGCGGTAATCGCATCGTCTTCTCCAGCCGAGACTACTTTGATTGCCAGCATGATGCGGGCGATTTCACCACCGGACGCAACTTTTGCCAGAGGCTTCAATTCTTCCCCCACGTTGGGAGAAATCAGCAGTTCGGCGCGATCCAATCCGGTTTCTCCATGTGAGAATGACAGGACTGCATCCAGGGAGGTCCCTGGATTCTCGTTGATGTTGAAGAGGAATTGAATTTTTACGTCCGGCATGGCCAGCGCAGCCAGTTCGCCTTTCAGTTTCTCTGCGAAACCGGTTGCGGCTTTCTTCCGGGTTTCAGACAGGTGGTTTGCTGAATCCCACCACTCCAGATGGGTGGCAAATAGTTCCTGTCCCTGTTCCTTCACTCGGAATGCCAGCTCTTCCAGGTCGCTTAACCTGTCTCGGCATTTCTGCAAATGGGCAACAATCTCATCGTAGCTGTCTCCATATTTCCCCTGAAGCCGCTCAATTTCTACCAGGCGAGATTCAATGTCGTCAAGGGACATGCCGCTTTCCTGCATTTCCATTCCCATTTCTGAAATGTCCTGTTCCAGTTCCGAAATCAGAGTTATGGTATTTTTCAATGGTTCCAGATAGGGTTGGAAACGGGACTGAAGGGGGGCAATTCTCTCTACATGGCCCGCCAGATGAACGAGCCCGTTTACCAGGCCGTCCTTCTCTTCATCGTGGAACAAGGCCTCTATTTCTTCCAGGGCTTCCTTGATTCGCGTGGAATTTTTCAGGAAGGATTTTCTTTCCATCAGCGTGTCCAGTTCCTCCGGTTTCAGGTCGACCGTTTCGATTTCCCGGATTTGAAACCGGAGCATGTCCATTTCCTGATTCTTTTCCTTTTCATCCAGAAGAAGAGAACGATACGCCTTTTTGGCCGCTGTGACGCGCCTGGTTAGGGTAGCCAGGTTTGCCAGCTCTTCCCCGGTGCCTGCAAAGGCATCCAGAAACCCCAGATGATTTTCCGGTTGCAGCAGGAGCTGCTGGTCATTCTGGGAGTGAATTTGTACCAGTTCACGACCAATTTCTGCCAGGCGATTCAGTGGGACCAGTTCGCCATTGATGA
>PFTO01000029.1:0-7693 GCA_002789615.1 Acidobacteria bacterium CG_4_9_14_3_um_filter_49_7
TCTGATTCGGGAAATGGAACCGGAGCCCCGGGGAGTGTACACGGGTTCAATAGGCTGGATATCCGGGGATGCCGCCATGATGGACCTCAATATTGCCATTCGAACCTGCATGGTTCAAAATGGAGTTCTCACCTTTGGCGTTGGAGGTGGCATAGTGTGGGACTCCGATCCATCCGAAGAATACGAAGAAACAGTTAAGAAAGGAGAATCAATTGTCAAATGCTTAAACTGAAAATCAATGAAAGCGAGAATATCCCGGTTTCACCTCAATATCTGGAACAGGCCCTGTTTGAGACCATTCTTGTACGGGAAGGGCAGCCGGTTTTTCTGAGTCGCCATCTCAACAGGATGGCTACAGGTCTTATGTTTATGAAAATGGATGAGCTGCCATCGCTTCTGTCCATCCGGGAAGCAATCATAGAGTGTTTGTCCATGACCGGGACTGTTGAGGGTGGGATTAAACTCATGGCAATCGGTCAGCTTCTTCATGTTCTTCCTCGGACTGTCGTACAGGCTCCGGAAACGATAGCAATCGGGATATCGGAAACAGTAATCCGTGATGCCAACTCATCCCTGGCAGGAATCAAGACGGTTCAGAGGGTCTGGAGCGACGCGCTGAGAGCGGAAGCCCTCCGAATGAATGTTCACGATTGCATTGCCTTGAACAGCGAGGGGAACCTGACCGAAGGTGGACGGACAAATCTCTTTCTGGTTCAAAATGAAAGGCTGGTGACGCCGCCACTCCATGATAGCTGTCTCCCCGGTGTCACCCGGAGCATTGTCCTTGAAATGGATAATACTGCCGAAGTGCAATTGAGCAGGGAGGACCTTGTTCAATGTGAGGCGGCCTTCCTGACCAGTGCTCTGATCGGTGCGGTACCGATCGCTCAAGTTATTGGAATTGGAAAGAAGGACCCGCACCATCCCCTGATTCAAGGAGTTCAGGCAGAAATTGCCAGGGCAATCCGGGAGGATCTCAATTTGCTCAGCTGAATGCCGGATTACAGTCGAAACCAGCGCCGGGGGACAAAAAATTCTTCAAAGAGGTTGATTGCGTAAAGATCCGTCATACCGGAAATATAGTCGGCCACCACACGATCCGGTTTGTTGTTTCGCTGAAAGTAAAAAGGCGGTATTTCTGCCTCGGCATTCTTCATCAGGTAATCAAAGAGAAACTCAATAATTTTTTCAGATTTTGCGAATTCCTTCTTCACTTTTTTATCAAAGTAGATCTCATCGTACATGAAATCTTTGTATTGCTGGAAAGCGACCGCTATCTCCGGGCTCATCCGGATTTCCCCGCCATCCGCTGACCGGCTGTTCTGGATCAGGTCCCGAACCAGTCTGTTAATTCTCTCCCTGGGGGTTTGGCCGATGGCCTTTGCCACACTTCCCGGTATATCTTCGTTCCGGATGATCCCCGCACGGATGGCATCATCGCAATCGTGGTTCAGGTAGGCTGCGACATCTGACACCCGAACCACCCGTGCCTCCATTGTTCGAATTCCCAGCGACTCTCCGGATGGGTCACCGGACCGCCCTTTGGAGTGCTTTCCGATTCCCTCCATCACTTCCTTCGTCAGGTTCAGACCCTCTCCCTTGCGTTCCAGAAAATTCACTACCCGGACACTCTGAACAAAATGACGGAATCCACCCTCCACCAACCGGTTCAACACCGCTTCCCCCGCATGGCCAAAGGGTGTGTGCCCGAGATCGTGCCCCAGGGCAATGGCTTCGGTGAGGTCTTCGTTGAGTCGAAGAGCCCGGGAAATAGTCCGGGCAATCTGGGACACTTCCAGCGTGTGGGTCAGCCTTGTACGGTAGTGATCTCCCACAGGGGCCAGAAAAACCTGTGTCTTGTGTTTCAGGCGCCGGAAAGACTTGCAGTGCAGGACGCGATCCCGGTCCCTCTGGAAGCAGGTCCGGATATCACAGGGTGCTTCCGGCCAGTGTCGCCCCCGGCTTTTAGACGCAAGACAGGCATGGGGAGACAGCATTTCCCGCTCTCTGATTTCTGTTTCTTCCCGAATCGTCATGGTTTCCTCCTCCATGTGAGCACGGATACCGCCCACCCTGCCAGAAGGGACATGAAAAAGGCAGGAATCAGCTCGTATACCGCCTGGTTCAGTACGGGAATATTGTTCCAGATAATTACCGTTAACGGCCCAACTATCAGATTTGTCAACGCTCCCCACTTATTGAATCGCCTGAAATAAATCATGGACAGAATCATGGGAGAAAATGCCGCGCCCAGTGCCCCCCATGCGTAAAGTACAAAGGTGTAGATTACCTTCACATTCAAGAGCGCAACAAAGATGGCGATAGCTGTCATGACCAGAATCACCAGCCTCGTCGCCAGTACCAGATGGCGTTCCTCCACTTTTCGTTTTGTCAATTTCAGCCATAGATCGTTTACCAGCGAAGTGGCGGCGTACATGAGCTGAGAATCCGCGGTGGACATGATGGCAGCGGTAATGGCGGCAAGAACGACACCCGCCAGCACGGGTGGCAAGTGCTCGGCCGCGAATTTCGGGAGAATATGCTCCGGGTCCTTCAGGACGGGGTAAAGGACACGGCCAGCAATTCCCAGTGTTACCGATCCAGCCAGAACCAGGATTCCCCACACGGTGGCAATCATTCCGGAGCGGCGTCCCTCTTCCTCATTTTTCACTGTGATGTAGCGGACCACGACATGGGGCATACCCTGATACCCCAATCCAATCCCAAGTTGGCCCACAATAAAGCCCACGCTGCCCCAGATTGACAGCCCCTTCAAGGACCAGAATCCCTCCAGGCCCGCGCTTTGAATCACACTGTGGATACGCATGGGGCCCCCGGCGTCTACTATTGCGAGAATGGGCAGGGAAACCATAATCAAAGCCATGAGAAGTCCCTGGAGGGCATCGGTCCAGCACACCGCGGCATACCCGCCCATCAGCACGTAAGCGGCGATGATGATGCTGCCCAGCAATACACCCTGGCGATAATCCATCAGCCCCATCCCATGGAGGGTTTTTCCCGCCCCCACAAATTGGGACACAACATAGACTCCCATAAAAAACACGATTACGATGCTGCCGATTATCCGGAGCATTTTCTTCCGATCTTCCAGTTCATCTTCCACCATATCTGCCAGTGTCAGTGAATTGTGGACGCCAGAAATCCTCCGTACCGGGACAATTACAAAGAGCCAGTTAACCGCGAAACCGGCCACACAGCCGATCACCGCCCAGTAAGCCGCCAGTCCTTTCGCGTAACCGAGTCCGGAGAGACCCAGCATGACCCAGGCACTTTCTGAACTGGCCGCGGCACTCAGGGCCGTGACGATGGAGCCCAGCGATTTTCCGGCAGACACAAAGTCATTGTAACTTCTCGAAAATTTGCGTTCTCCCAGGTAGCCGATCACAATCAGCGCAACAAGATAGAGTCCGAAAGTTATCATCAATGTTGTTTCGTGTGCTGCCATCCATCCCTCCCAAATCTGTTTTTGTATTGATTCAGTTATACCAGAAATGCGGACAAACTGCCAATTGGGAGAGGAAGAAGAGAGTATGGAGGGCGGTTCAATACGGTTACAGAATGGCTCAATCCCGGACCCCCTTCTTTTTTCATGAGCCGCTGTGCCAATCCAGCGTTTTTCTGCAACAGAAAGACAAGTTTTTCCGTAAAAAATATTCATGACGGGTTTCTTTTGTTTTCCTGAGTGACAAGTTTGAATGATAGATCAGGGAGGAATGTGTTTTATGAGAAAAATTGTATGGATAATGGCTTATGTGCTGGTGGCCGGACTGACATATGCCGCACCACCGGCGAGGTTTATGGCGGAGCCGGACATTAACGGAAAGCGTATTGTGTTTTCCTACGAAGGGGATTTGTGGATGGTGCCGGAAACCGGTGGAACAGCTACGCGACTGACCAGTTTCCCGGGTACGGAGAGCAGTCCGAAATTTTCCCCGGATGGCAAGTGGATTGCGTTTTCCGGCAATTATGATGGAGCCCAGGCTGTGTACAAGATGCCGGCAGAAGGTGGTGAGCCGATCCGGTTGACCTGGAATCCGGGGCGGGCCAGAGTACTGGACTGGACACCGGATGGCAAACGGATCGTGTTTTCATCTTATATGAAGACCTTTATCTACCGGGATCCGAAGCTGTTTTCAGTAAAAGCGGACGGCACAGCGCCTGAGCAGTTGCCGTTGGACCGTGGTGTACTGGTGGGATTCAACCCGGACGGAAGTGAAATGCTGTACTGCCGAAAGGGCAATCCGGAGTACCAGTGGAAGCGCTACCGGGGCGGTTCATATGTGGATATCTGGCGCTACAATTTTAAAACCCGCCAATTTTCTCCTGTGACGGATTTTGTGGGGAAGAATACCTACCCGATGTGGTTCGGAAACGCGATGGTATTTGTTTCGGACCGGGGCCCCCACAAGGTATGCAATGTGTTCCTAAAAGACCTTGCCACAGGAACGGTCAAACAACTAACCCACTATGACAAACTGGACGTCATGATGGCGGGGCATGACGACAGCAGGATGGTGTATTTACAGGATGGTACGCTCCACGTGCTGAACGCGGCAAACGGCAAGGTGGAGGATGTTTCAGTTATGGTTCCCAGTGACCGGTGGCGGTTGCGGGATCGGGTTATCAATCCGGAGAAGTATGTCCACTTCATGGATGCGTCAAATGACGGAAAGACTGCCCTTCTGGAAGCCAGAGGCGATGTGTATGCAGTTCCGTCGGACAAAAAAGAAGATACCCTTAATTTGTCCGCCAGTTCGGCATCCCGGGAACGGCTGCCTCGAATCTCACCGGATGGCAAATGGGTATGCTTTTTTTCAGACAGGACCGGCGAATATCAGCTTTACAAACAATCCATTGGCGGTGGCCCCTGGCTCCAGCTTACGGACGGTAGATTTGCTTATCCCTACCGGCCGGCATGGTCACCGGACGGGAAGAAGATCCTGTTCGGCACCAAAACTTTTCGGATTTATGTGCTGGATGTGACGAGCAAAAAGCTGACAAAGGTGGACGAGTATCATCAGTTGAAAAACGATGAATTTTACTGGGAAATCGATGATTACGGCTGGGCGCCAGACTCAAACTGGATTTGCTACACGACAGTGGCGAAAAACCGGAACAGCATGGTGAAACTCTACCGCATTTCGGATGGGAAAAGGGTTGCTCTGACCGATGACTTTTATGACAATCTGAACCCCCGGTTCGATAAGAACGGCGATTATCTCTATTATCTTTCCAGTCGCAATTTTAACGTGCAGATGGATTTCTATGAGGATGACCATATCCTCAATTCTCCTTACACGCCGGTTGCGGTGCAGCTTCGGGTGGGGGAGAAGCCCCCATTTGCTGATCTGGCGGCGGTCCCGGGTGGCGACGAAACAGAAAAGTCGGATAAGCCGGACAAGGACGATAAGGATAAAAAAACTACCCCTGAATTCCGCATCGATCTGGCGCAGCTGTCGAGCCGGACATTTCCATTGCCGGTGAAACCGGGAAATTATCTCTACCTGAAGGCTGGAAATGGAAAAGTAACCTGGGGCTCCGTCGACAAATGGGTCGAACATGACTACGACGCCGTGTTTAAACCCAACCGCTCCACAAAGGTGTGGCTTCACATCTTCGATATGGACGAGAAGGAAGAAGTAAAACTGCCTGAGGAAGTACAGGACTTCCGTTTGTCACCTGACGGCAGCCAGTTGATTACCCATAAGGGCGGTGGCTACCACATAAATGCGGTGGACAAGGCATATAGCCAGAAGAAATTCGGTGAAGCGGTAGACCTATCCAAGATGGTGTACACGGTTCAGACCATGGCGGAGTACAATCAGATTTTCAATGACGCATGGCGGTGGTGGCGGGACTTTTTCTACGATAAAAATCTCCATGGCCATGACTGGAAAAAACTTGGGGAACAGTATCGTGCCTACATCCCCTATGTGACCAGCCGGAACGGCCTCAACTGGCTGATTTCACAAATGGTTGGTGAGGTGTCGGTCGGTCATGCCTATATTTTCGGTGGGGACCAGAACAGGGTTCGCCAACCTGAAAACCGGGCGGAAATATATCCCGGCCTGCTGGGTGCGGACCTGGTACCGGACCGCAAGGCCGGTCGCTATCGGTTCGGCACAATCTTCGGCCCGACGAAATACAACCTTGATGTGACCGGTCCGCTTGCCAGGCCCGATGTCGGCGTAAAGGAAGGGGACTATCTCATTGCCATCAATGATCACAATATCACCGACTCAGACAACTGGTTCAGATATGTTCAGATTGTTTCCGGTGAAACGATTTCCCTTACAGTCAGCAACAGAGCGGACGGGAAGGATGGCCGGACCTTCCGGGTCACACCCGTGTTCTCTGAAAGACAACTTCGATATGTGCACTGGCTGGCCCACAATATTGACTATGTGTTGAAAAAAACCAACGGTCAGGTCGGATACATGCACATCAACGATATGTCAGATAGAGGAATCGGTGAGTTTGACAAGTTCTGGCGGGCATTCCGTTACAGGAAAGGCATTATTATCGATGTGCGCCGAAATTCCGGCGGCTGGACCGAGTACATTCTTATCGACAAGCTGGAAAGAAAAATGGTTGCCTACAATGTGTTGACCGACATGAACCCAATGCGGTATCCCGGCGCGGCATCCACCGCGAAATATGTGGCCATTTCCAATGAGTACAACGGCTCAGACGGAGAAGCCTTCATCCAGCACTTCAAAGCGCGGAAAATGGGAAAGGTTATCGGCGTTCCGTCATGGGGCGGCCTGGTTGGGATCATCAATGGCCAGCTCACTGTGGACAACGGCACCGTTTACCAGCCCAACAACAGCTTCTATGGCAAGGAAGGCAAATGGTGGGTGGAAAACCACGGTGCCGATCCGGATATCACTCTGGACAATGATCCCGGATCTGTTGTGGCAGGGAAAGATCCACAGCTGGATAAAGCCATTGAGGTTGTGCTGGAAGAAATGAAAAAAGCGGGGAAACCTGAAGTACCCGTCCAGCATCCAGCTTATCCGATCAGATAAGTGAAAAAGAGCGTGGGCGTTGTGTGTGGGCGTCGGAAAAAGAATTTGCAGGGAAAGGGTATTTATTATTTCCTTTCTTTATTTGCACTTTCTGCCGCCCACGCACGACCCCAACTCGTTTCTGTTCCGCAAATCAGAAGAGAAGTGTCATATCAATGATGCCGGCAGAATGGGTGAGGGCACCCATGGAAATAAACTCGATATTCAACAAAGCCAGCTCAGCAATCCGGGCTTCGGTGATGCCGCCGGAGATTTCAATGAAGAAAGCATGCTCCTCTTTCCGACTGCAGGCGGCGGCAATTTCTTTCATGTCCATATTGTCAAGGAGTACACCGTCAACACCGGCAGCAAGGGCTTCATCCAGCTGGGCAAGATTTTCGACCTCAATTTCCACTTTACTCAGGTGTGGCGCATATTCCCGACAACAACGGACCGCATTCTCAATGGAACCGGCGGCGCGAATATGATTTTCCTTGATAAGGATGCCGTCGGACAGAGAAAAGCGGTGATTGCAGCCGCCACCGACCCGGACCGCGTATTTTTCAAGATGACGCATGCCGGGGGCTGTTTTCCGCGTATCGAGGAGCTGGATGTTCGTTCCTTCCAGAAGGGTGACCACTGATCTTGTCTTTGTCGCAATTGAG
>PFTO01000029.1:7732-12131 GCA_002789615.1 Acidobacteria bacterium CG_4_9_14_3_um_filter_49_7
CGTCACCGTCGCTGTGAAAGACGGACAGTTTGACGTCGGGAAAATATTGAACAATCTTATCAACAGCTGGAAACCCCGCGACAACGCAGGGTTCCCGGGTTTCCACCCTGGCGCTGACACTTGACGCTTGGTCCGATAAAATGGCATCGGTGGTGAGGTCCCCCGCAGGCATATCCTCTTTCAAAGCAAGTTCCACAATTTCAAGTCCTTTGTCCAGCTCAAACACTTAACTTCCTCCTCATTTGTCGGGAGTTATTCCCCTGTCCCCAGTCCCAGCAGGGTCTCAATCTGGTCCATAATTTGATGAAACACCCGAATGGTCAGTTCAAAGGGATCATGAGTTTCCAGGTCGGCTCCGGCTTTTCGGAGAATCGGGATGGGATGGTCGGAGCAACCGCTTTTCAGAAATTCCAGATATCTCTCTGCGGCGCCGGCCTCCCCACTGATGACCTTTTCCGAGAGCGCGGTAGCCGCGATCATCCCGGTGGCATATTGATACACATAAAAATTGTAGTAGAAATGGGGGATAAAAGCCCACTCTACTCCGTATTGTGCATCAACCTGGCAGACACCGTCATCATGACCATAGTATTTCCGGGCCAGAGCCAGGTAGATTTCTGTGAATGCTTCTCCGGTCAATGCGTTTTGCTTCTCTACAGCCCTGTGAATCTTCAATTCGAATTCGGCGAACATGGTCTGGCGAAAGATAGTTGTGCGGATACGCTCCAGTGCGTGGCCCAGAAGAAATAGCTTCATGTCCCGGTTGTCTGTAGAGGCCAGAAGGTGCTGATTCAGGAGGTTTTCATTGAAAGTGGAAGCCACTTCGGCAACAAAAATGGAATAGTCAGACGTGGAATAAGGTTGATTCCTGTTGGAAAACCAGCTGTGCATGGCGTGCCCGAATTCGTGGGCAATGGTGGAGAGGGACTCATAATCATCCTTGTGATTGAGCAGCACGAAGGGGTGGACATCGTAGCAGGCACCGTTGCTGTATGCGCCGCTGCGTTTGCCATCTGTGGGGAAAACATCGGTCCAGCGGGACTGAAAGGCTTCTCTCAAGGGGACAACATACGCATCGCCAAGTAGGGTGACCGCATCCAGTACATGTCCACAAGCCGTTTCAAAAGAATATTCTACATCGACTCCCTTGACAAGCGAGGGATAGAGATCGGAATATTTCAGAATATCCAGCCCCATCATTTTTTTTCTCAATGCCAGGTAGCGATGAAGGGCCGGAAGATGAGCGTGAATATTTTCAATCAATCCGGTGTAAACACTCGTCGGAATGTTGCCAGAATCCAATGCGGCTTCCACTGAAGATTTGTAGTTCCTTGTAACTGCATAAAACCAGTCCTGCTGGATGGAGGCATAAAGCAATGCCCCAAATGTATTTTCATAGTGATTGAATGTTTTCCAGAATTCCCGGAACACAAGTTCCCGGTCCCCGCGATTTTCCGTGCCCCGATATTTGCCATAGTTGGCCTGGTTTAATTGAAGTTCGGTACCATCGGACAGGGTGACGGTGGGGAAAACCATGTCGGAATTGGTAAAAATACCATAAGTATTTCCCGCGACACCCGCCAGCATCCCGGTTCTGGACAGGATTCGTTCTTCCTTTTCGGTCAGTGTATGGCGCGCGGTCCGCATAATGTCATCCAGAACCATACGATAAGGTCGGAGGGCGGGATTTTCTGCCATAAATTTATGGAGAGTCTCTTCCCCGATTGCAATGATTTCAGGAACGATGTAGGAAGCGATTTCAGAGAACCTGATGCCAAGTTGCCGGGTTTCCTTCCGCAGGTGTTCTCCGTGTGGGTCCTTCATGTTCTGATCTGCCGTCATTGAGGCATAACTTGACAGACGGGAAAAGGTTTTCATCATGTCAAAGTAGATGTCAAGTGCATGTAGAAGTTCTTTTGAACTACTAACCAGCTTTCCACGAAAATCTGAAAGATGAGGAATTTCACCGGAGAATTTATCCCTGGCCGAGAGAAACGCTGTTTCGGTTGGGTAGATGTCTGAAAGATCCCATTTTCGGGATTCCGGGACGGCATCTCTTGCAGAGATGGAATCTTTGTCCGAAGATGTGTGATATCTCTTTATTTTGTGGGGGTGACGCATATGCCCTCCAGTTCACATTTTGCCTCATGGCCGGGTTGAATTATTATCGGTGGGCTTCCTGCCGGGGATGCGGTATCAGGAACTCGATTTTGGGCAGGGGCAGACCGGTGAGTTCGTCAAAAATAACTTTACCATGTTGTTGATAATAAGGGAGCTTTAGTAAATCATGAATCTTAGTGCTGCACTTTTCAAGTGGTTCGGTTCCTTTCAGAAATGTTTCCAGTATGATATCCCCTGGGAGGCAGCCCGCCGGGGGATTGGCCAGGAGTCCGGTCCTTTTGTCAATGGGAACCCGGTTGACGTCCTGGGGCATGACCCAGTCCCGTTCGGGTCTGCCCTTGATGTAGGCTTTCATAAAGTCAATCCAGATCGGCAATGCCGCCTTTGCCCCGGTTTCTTCATCACCCAGTGTTTTCGTCTTGTCAAAGCCTGTCCAGACTCCCACGGTCAAGTCCGGATCAGAGCCAACAAACCAGGCGTCAGTATAGTTGTCTGTGGTACCGGTTTTTCCGCAGAGATTCCAGTTCAATGCCCGGGCCCGGACACCGGTACCTTCATTTATGACGCCTTGCATTCCCGACACAATCAGGTAAGCAGTTGATTTTGAAACTGCCTGAATCGTAAGTGGTTTGTTTTCTTCCAGAGTTTTGCCGTAATGATCAGCGACCTTTCGTATGAAATAAGGTTCTGTCCGTACCCCGCCATTTGCAAATGTACCGTAGGCCTTGCACGCCTCTTTCACTGTGATGCTGGTGGCTCCCAATGCGGACGACAGGAAGGGGGAAATGTTTGTTGTGACTCCGCAGGCCCGGGCAAATCTTCTCACCTTCCGCTGTCCTACCCGATTGAACAGCTTAACCGAGACAATGTTCTTTGATTTTTCCAGGGCTGTGCGGAGAGTAATCAATCCATCATATAGGTGATGGTAGTTGTCGGGTTCATAAGGTGCCGGTTCGTCCAGTTCCTTGTCCTTGATTTTCTGTCTCAATTCAGGAGTCAGTTCAAACTGACGAATTTTGCGATGTTCATCCACGTAAAACAGGCCCGGATCCAGAAAAATTGTGGGCTCGTCGAAAAACGTATCCGCCAGGGTAAATCCGCTATCCAGTGCCGAGGCGTAGAGCAGCGGTTTGAAGACAGAACCGGTCTGGCGAATTGCCTGGCTGTTCCAGGCCCGGTTGAACTCGGAATCTGAAAAACTATATCCCCCGACCATCGCTTCCACTTCTCCGGTGTGGTGGTTGATTGCCAGAAGCGCACCCTGCACCTGGGGTTCCTGATCCAGTGATATATTGTATTGGTTCTTTTCCGGATCCCATTTGTGGATTTTGAATTCCACGACGTCACCCTTCTTGAGGATGTCGGAAATGTGCTTTGCTTCTGTCCAGACAACCTCATAATTCCCGATGGTTACGTCTGTTTTTCCGATGCGGACGGTTGCTTTGTCAGGAGTGACGTTCACAATCAACCCGTCCACCGTGATGCCTTCCTGGATATTGTGATTCCAGGTCGGAGACCAGTAATCGTTGATTTCCTCCGGTTTAACAAAACGCTTGTCCTCAATGCGGAACCCCTCGCGCTTGTCCAGGTGTTTCAGTCCCGTTTGAACGGCCTCTTCCGCACCCTTCTGCAGGTCAAGATCCAGAGTCGTGTAAACATTGAGTCCCGAATCCAGCACTTGATCCATTCTATAGCGCTGATACAGATATTTGCGCACTTCTTCGAGAAAATACGCGCCGACCTGGTTCTTTCCGGCTTCCTTGGTTTGGACTGTTTGAACCGGTTCCGCAATGGTTTTCGCGTAAACTTCATCGGTGATGTATCCTTCGCTTAACATGCGTTTCAGAACGTGATTGCGACGTTTCCGGGCCAGTTCTATGTTCCGGATGGGAGAATACCGGTATGGGTTTTGTACAAGGCCGGCAAGCATGGCACTTTCAGAAAGGGTCAATTCAGCCGCGTCTTTTCCGAAGTATGTGTTGGCCGCAGCCTGGATGCCATAGAGTCCATGCCCGAGATACACCAGGTTTGCATACCGTTCCAGGATTTCCTGCTTTGTAAACATCCGTTCAATTTGAATTGCCAGAACGGCCTCCGTAATTTTTCGTTTCATGGATGTTTTTCGCTGTTCGGTAATGAGGCGCACCAGCTGCATCGTCAGTGTGGATGCTCCCTGTACCACGTGGCCGGCCAGCACGTTTCGCACTGCCGCCCTCAGAACCCCCATCGGGTCGACTCCGATATGGTTGAAAAAATTGGCATCTTCTGTAGCTACGAG
>PFTO01000085.1 GCA_002789615.1 Acidobacteria bacterium CG_4_9_14_3_um_filter_49_7
TGAACGATGTCATGAGTGAAATAAAAGACATCCTAGATGATGACGGAAACGGACTATTGTGGAAATTGGAAAAAGCATTAACAACCGGGGAAACGGTAGTTGTGGATGTGATCCCGTTTATTGCCCAGATTGAGTCTATCCGAATCGGGATTGCCAACGAGGCCACATTCGGGTTTTTGTACCCCATGATTCCCATGGTGGACTTGAAATTGCCCTTCATTGACGATAACGACCGGGAATTCAAGATGCTCTGCCAGCCGGCCCATGAGGCTAAATTAAGTGTCCCGGACCACAGCAACATGAAGGTTCAGCATTTGCCCACAACCGGCTACATGGGAAGCAAGGGGGCCTTGGCAGACATTGTTGGTATTCTAACACTTGGAGGGACCTTTGGGGACGCGCCCCTCGGCGGCTTCAACGGCTATTTCAAAGCATTCCTCCCTTACCCGGCATTGAGAATTGTCTATCCAATGATTGGTCTTACCTTTGATGCGGTCGTGGAAGCCACCTATCAGTCCATGTGTGAAGGCAAGGTCGGGACCGTGGAATATGATCAGACGTCTGACAAATGCAGCACTTGCTACAGCAAGAGGGATAAGCTGAAAGAGGCGGTTTTTGTAACCACGGTGATCAAGACCAAGCGGTCAAAATCTGAAGCAGAGAGCATGAACATGAGTGATGTGATTGAGTTTCACACGTGTAGCACTCCGGACGAAGACAGCCGGTGTGAAGCCCGCTCAACATACGAAACCAATTCGGGAACAGAAACCGTGTACGGATATGATACGGTGAAGCACCCCGGAACAGACAAAATGCTATATGACGAAGGATCAAGTACCACGAAAACCGGCAACGATGCCAAGAATATGCTCAATTGGCTGGGCTCTGACTGCAAGATGAGAAGCGTTTCCTGCTATATGACCACGTATGAAAGTGGGTTATATGACGATGCAACACCACAGACCATGCGTCAAAAGGACAGTCATGGAAATATAAAACCAATCAAAATCTGCAAAGTTTCAGAAACCAAGCTGGCCTCCTGCAAATACAGCGACTCACGGCAGACAACACCGGAACAGGCCTGGGGGGGGACGTCTGACAGTGATAAGCCCAAGCCCTACCTTCTGAAACGGGACAAGGAAGATGGAAAAGAATATTGGGAAAAACATGAGGATTTTGTCGGGATCGTTTATTTGAAGCCGAAGCCCCACGTGCTGTCCGGGCGCTATTTGAAGAACCCCAATCCCATTGGGATGATTTATTTTTCCCAGGCAGAAGTCTATGTGGCAGGGCATGCCCAGGCACACTTGTTCAACCAGTGCTGGAGGGTACGACTGGTCAAATTTGACAAACTCAGTGATATCACCAGTGGCGTGAATGGATCTTCCATGAATAACATGAGCGATGCCGCAGGGGAAGGCCCCAGCGGTGGAAGTTCCGGTGGGTTTCTCGGAGCCTTAACATCATTAGGAGGAATCAGTGATACATTCATTATTCACTGAAGAAAAAGGGCAGGCATTGACAGAATTTGCAATGTTTCTGCCGATTTATCTATTGCTTGCCTTTGGACTGATTTTCTTCGCCAAGGCCTATTTCGTGCAGCAGCAGGTAGTCTCCGCTTCCCGGTTTGCCGCATGGGAAAAGGGATATAGAAAATCCACGGATGAAGAGCTGAAGACAAAGGTCAAGAACTACTTCTTCGGCAGACTGGATAAGGAAAAAGTTCAGGTTACGGAAGTTTCGTCCGCGCAGGCGATGGATATGTACAACACCGGGACCAGTCGATCGGGATCCAGTGGGGACTCAGAGGGAATGGTCTCTGGCCTTATGGGTTTTATGGATACTTTGAGCAGCTCAAAAGGGTACGTTGTATCCTATTCACTTACGGTCAACCACTATTTGAAATCAACTCTTGGCGATAAGACGAACATTGCGTCTGCCTGCGTGGTGGACACCAACGCCTGGTCATACAAAGAGCTGGGAGACAAAGGGTTCTGGGGGATAATCTGGGAAAAAATTGGGGACATTTTCAGTGGAGATGTATAAGGTTAAAGAAAGCGGCGTAAAATTGATGCGTCTCGGATTCGCGGCTATTGCCGTAGTTGCGCTTTTGTGGGTTGGTTCCCGTTTTTCCGTTCTGGAACAGAAGGGAGAGGCGGATGTATATGAGCTTTTTCAGGGACCCGCAAAGGGGATGCCGGATTTCCGGGAAGGTGGACAGACAAGTGCTGTCGGCCACACACTGGTCAACGGTCAACGGTTCGCCTATTCCATTGAGGTGGTTCCGGCGTCCATCCATGAAGTGATTTCATTTTATAAAAAATTGTATACGCCCCATCGGATTCGCACGATCCCGGATGAAGACATGAAACGAATGGGGTTTATTCCGGGAAGCCCCGCATCCAAGATTCTGGAGGGTGTGGAGCGGGTGATCGGCCTCAGCGGGGCACCGGTGTTTACGAAGGAAGGGCCTTCCTATGGTTTTCTCGGTGTTCTCGACAGAGGTGACAATGAAAAATGGTTCATCAAAAAAGGCACCCCTGAGGATACAGTCGTCGGGAAAGCGGTTGTGGCAATGAAGGAAGACCCGGATTCGGATGAAACCACCGTAATCCGTTACTGGACCGAAGGGCCGTTTCAACTGGAAAAAATCTTTCCCAGAGAAGGGAAAGATGTTCCGGGAGACGACCCGGATGATGTAGACCGGCATCCATATTCCCAGCGCCTGCTCTCCATGGCCCAGGGAGACAAATGGGGAGTGGCATCCACGCTGATCTACCGGGTAGACGACACGCCCTCCAATGCCAGCAGCTACTATCTGGCAGACCTTCGGGGGAACGGCTGGAGTGTTCCGGATGCTGCCATTAAAGGGGCCAAACGGGCCGGGCATGAAAATACACTGTTTGCCACGAAAGGAGCCAGACAGTTAACAGTCCTTTTCGGCAGGACAGAAAATGACACCACTTTGGTGACGATGATTGAACAGATTCAGAAATAAGGATTAACCAAATTCAGAAGGAGGGGATATGGACAAGAAAAAGGCGATGATTTTTGCCGTTATTCTGGCAGTGGTCGGAGTCATTCTGATCCAGCTGATGGTCAGTGGGGAAAAGAAAAAGTACACCGATGAATCCATGCTGACAAACGTACTGATTGCAAAGAAGAATATTGCGGCCGGTACGCAAATTGACCAGAACATGTTGGAAGGGAAGAAGATGTACAAAGACTATCTTCCCAAGGATGCCATTCGAGTATCGTCGTTAACCCAGATTATCGGGAATGCCCCGAAAGTGGACATCAAAAAGGGAGATGCGATACTGACCTCTTCTTTCAAGGCGGGAGTGGCCGGTGGTCTCAGTTCATCCTTCCTTTCTTCCGCAATTCTACCGGGGGAAAGGGCAATTACGGTCCGGGTGGATCAGGAATCCAGTGTGGCCGGACTGATTCGTCCAGGAGACTATGTGGACATACTGGGCACTTTTGACAAACCTGGAACCGCTCCGGTGCGAACAACGATTACCATGCTTCAGGCAGTCCCGGTACTTGCAATTGGCAGTCAGATTGGGATAGGCGCTACCTCGAAAGAGCGGGAACAGAAAAGCTATGGTTCCATTACACTTTCGGTAACGCTGCAGGAAGCGGAATTGATTGAATTCTCCAGGAGAAAGGCCAAACTTATTTTTGTGTTGAGAAATGGGGAGGACCAGAAGACAGAGGAAAAGGTACCGGAGGTGGATTTCAGCAGCATCTTTGGAAAGGCCGGTCTCGCGGCCATGCAACAGCGCAGGGACGCTATGAACAAAAAACGGATTGAAGTTCTGAAATAAGGGAGTTTAACATGAAACGTGTAGTTGTATTTATTGCGATTGTATTGTGTTCGGCTATGTTTGTCATGGCGGAAGATATTACTCTTGCCATGGGCCAGCAGAAAGTGCTGAGCGGAGCTGGAGTAACATCAGTTTCTGCCGGAAATCCTTCGGTAGTAGCGATTTCCATTCCCAAGGACCAGTCCAAGGTGATTCTTCGGGCGGTTGGCGTGGGTTCTACCCAGATCAGCCTCATTATGCAGGATGGTTCCACCCAGACCTACACGGTCACGGTTATTGCTCAGGATCCCAACAAAATCAAGGGGGAGGTTACAACTCTTCTGGACGGAATTGAGGGGATTAAACTGAACGTTGTGGGGAACCGGGTAATCATTGACGGGCAGATTCTTACTAAGAATGACAATGACCGGATTGATAAAGTCGTCAAGCTCTATGGTGATCAGGTTGTGAAGTTCGCCGAATTCAAGCAGGCCTATCTGCCAAAAGAAGACAATATTCTGGTGGAATTCAATGTGGTGGAAGTTTCCAACGAAAACAAAGGTGATTATGGCATTAATTGGGATAAGGCGATCAAGGGTGTTGGGGCCAGCTACAACTATAACAGGGATCTGGTTACCGGGGCTATAACGGGCAGCACTCTGGGCATTGTCTCCAATTTCGCAGGTGCGCTGAGTCTTATGGTAGGAAATGGGGACGCAAGGGTTTATGACACCCACAAGGTGATTACGATTTCCGGAAAACCTGCCACCTACTATGCCGGTGGAGAATTCGGTGTTCGAAACATCACACAGACGACGTCGACTGTGGAATGGAAGCAATATGGCACAAAGTTTAATGTGACACCGGAGATTGACACTCTGGGGAATATGCGCATTACCATTGATTCTGAAATTTCTTCCCTGTCCGGTGTTATGAATGAGGGTGTCCCTGCCTTGAAAACCGAGAAGATCAATACAGCGGTTCGCATCAAGGAAGGGCAGACCATCGCGTTGGGCGGATTCATCAAGAGAATCAAGAGCGAAGATGTGTCCAAGGTGCCGGGGATCGGCAGTGTCCCGGTTATTGGTGCCCTGTTCCGTTCCAAGCAGTACCAGAACGGGCGTACCGATGCAGTCGTATTTATCACCGCAAAGCGAGTGACAGCCGAAAGCCAGGAAAACAAGCAGATGATCGATAAACCGCTGGAGGAGTTCAACAAAGAAAAGAAGAAATGGTATCAGAGGGACAAAAAATGAAATTAATCATCGTAGGCAAGGACGGGACCCGAAAGGAGCTCAAGTCCATTCCTGCGGAGTTCGTGGTGGGCCGGGAAGCTCCGGCCCAGATCGTTCTACCTTCGACTGTTATTTCCCGGCGTCATGCTATTTTTCAAGTGCAGGATGACCACGTGTGGGTCACTGACACGAGTTCCAACGGTGTGTTTATTGAAAAAACACGTCTCGAAAAAAATAAGCAGACACCTGTGCCTCTGGGTAAACAGGTCATTGTGGGTGAATACGCCCTTGTATTTGAACCGGCTCAGATTGTGCAAAAACAGTCTGCAGTGATCGAAGCAGACAAGCCGGCAAAGGAAGAGGTGCCTCTCACGACGGCCGACTTTACGGAAGAGCAGTTGGACGCATTGTCCGGAATCAGGGACCAGATTCATAAACGTCTGCTGGAAACCCTGGACCTTAGATGGGTAGATTTTACGGCGAAGCGGGATCAGGAGCTTAATGAGCTGGTGAGTAAGCGGTTGGACATGATACTGTCCCAGATGAGCGCGGCAATACCAAAGTGGGTGAACCGACAACTCCTGAAAAAAGAGATGCAGGACGAGGTGGTTGGCCTTGGGCCGCTGGAGGACTTTCTCCGGGACGAAGACGTCAGTGAAATCATGGTGTTGTCAAAGGATCAGATTTATGTGGAGCAGAAAGGGAAAATTGTGGAATCGAAAAAACGGTTTTCTTCTAATCCTGCACTAATGGCAATCATCGAGCGAATTGTGGCTCCAATCGGAAAAAGAATTGACGAATCATCACCCCTCGTGGATGCCAGACTGAAAGATGGTTCCCGTGTAAACGCCATTATTCCTCCGCTGGCCCTGAAGGGTCCGTGCCTGACCATCCGAAAATTTGGGACCAAGCGTCTTGACATTGACGACATGATTGGATTCGGTACTCTGAGTAAGCCGATGGCGAAATTTCTGGAGGTCTGTGTCAGGGGCAAAAAGAACATAATCATCTCCGGTGGAACCGGTTCCGGTAAGACAACACTGCTCAACGTAATCGGTGCCTTCATTCAGCCGGACGACCGAATTATCACAATTGAAGACGCGGCTGAGTTACGGTTACCACAACGGCATGTGGTGACTCTGGAATCCAAACCCGCGAACGTGGAGGGGAAAGGCGCTATTACAATTCGGGACCTGGTTAAAAATGCCCTTCGAATGCGACCGGATCGTATCATTGTGGGAGAATGCCGGGGTGGCGAGGCACTGGATATGCTCCAGGCCATGAATACCGGTCATGCGGGTTCCATGACAACCGGTCACGCCAATTCTCCCGAAGATATCCTCAGGCGTCTGGAAACCATGGTACTGATGTCCGGAATGGATCTGCCGATTCGGGCAATACGCGATCAGATTGGATCAGCGATTGGCATTATTGTTCAGCAATCCCGATTGTCTGATGGTTCCCGCAAAGTTATGAATATTTCAGAAGTTCTGGGACTGGATGATGAATACAACATCCTGATGGAAGATGTATTCACATTCGAACAAAAGGGTGTGGATGCCAAAGGAAAGGTTGTGGGAAACCACATGGCAACCGGCTATCTGCCGTCCTTTCTGCCAGATTTCAAGGCACGGGGTATCGAAGTTCCCGAAGACCTGTTCAAGGTGTAAGCCATGGTGGACACACTCTTATATGTTTTGTCCTACATTTTGATTGCCGGAGGGATCGCCTGGGCCGGCTATTCCATGTTCGAAGCGATTCAGTTGGGTTACCGTCGGTACCGCAGTTCCTATGACAAGAAGGTAAATGGGGAACTGCAGAAAAATTTCATGCCATATTCAACGGATCGTTTTTTCAGAAATAATATGCTGGCAATGGTGGGACTGGCAGCGGTCGGTTATTTGTTGACCAGCAGCATTCTCTTCACGCTGCTCTTCGGGGCGGCCGGTTATTACCTGCCCAAGCTCTCCCTGAAGATGTCCGCTCACAAGCGCGCGGGAAAATTGGAATTACAGCTTGTGGATGCACTGTATGTTCTGTCCAACTCGGTTTCTGCGGGACTGACCATGCCAATGGCCTGTGAAGTGGTGACCAAGCAGCTGGTGCCGCCGGTTTCCCAGGAATTCGGACTACTGGTGAACGAAATTCGCCTGGGTGTTCCCTTTGACCGGGCATTGGAAAACATGGCAAGCCGTTTAAAATCAAATAACTTTGACCTGATGACCACATCCATTCTTGTCGCACGTCAGACCGGTGGAAACATTGCGGAAATTTTCAAGTCTCTGGCTTTGTCGATCAAGGAAATCATGCGCCTGGAGGCCAAGGTGAAGTCGCTTACGGCCCAGGGTCGAATGCAGGCATTCGTTCTGGGAGGGTTACCATTTTTTCTGGCTGCGATTCTCTCTAAGATTGACCCGGGTCTGATGAAACCATTATTCAACACTCCGCAGGGGACCATGATCCTCTTTGTTGCGTTGTTATTTTGGCTTGTCGGGATCTACCTGATCCGTAAAGTCATCAACATCGATATATAGGGGGCGGCCATGTTATACGAACTTGGCGGATATGCACTGTTTTTC
>PFTO01000110.1 GCA_002789615.1 Acidobacteria bacterium CG_4_9_14_3_um_filter_49_7
CAATTTACTCATACCAGACGCAAAGGTAAGAGGGAAAAGGTTGAATGAAGATGGGGAATGGAGTGGCTTTGCTTCCAATCTTCCTTGCACTCGCACTTTCACTCACACTTTCTGACGCACACGCCCACCCACAACGCCCACTTCCTCATGTCCAGATCAGGACTATGCTCTTCTCTTCCGGAAAACCTGGGTTCCGTTTTCGACCAGGGTTTTCATAAACGACAACCAGACGCTTTGCTTTGGACGCGGTTCTTTCCCGTTCCCCAGAAACCCGAATTGTTGCTCATACCAGGTAATTTCAAGCAGGGCCATTCTGTCAATTGTACGAATGCCTGTACTGAGAGGCTTCACGGAGCTGGTATATTCATTCCCGGAAAGGATTTTTTCCGGTAGATCAGGGTCAACCGCCATGGGTCTGGCCAGTCCCACCATATCCACAAGCCCTTCGTCTACAGCTCGGGCCATCCCCCGTCCGGTCCGGAAACCTCCGGTAATGACAATGGGGATAGATACTGAGTCCCGCACAAGAGCAGCCTGTTCGAGAAAATATGCTTCCCGTTCACTCTTGCGTCCCGGACCACCCTTACCGGTCATAGCCGGCTTCTCGTAAGTTCCGCCGGAAAGTTCGATAAGATCAATGCCATCTTCAGTCAGGGCGCAGGCAACAAGAGCAGATTCCTCTACTGAAAAACCACCCTTCATGAAGTCGGCAGAATTCAGTTTGATACCAACCGGAAAATGGTCCCCAACTTCGCTGCGGATCGCTTTGTAAATCTCCCGGACAAATCGCATCCTGTTTTCAATGCTTCCACCCCATTTGTCGCTGCGTCTGTTATGCAGTGGGGACAGGAACTGGCTCACCAGATAGCCATGGGCACCGTGAATCTGAACGCCGGTAAAGCCGGCCTTCTTAACGATTCCTGCCGATCTGGCAAATCGCCCGATAATTTCTTCTATTTCTTTTTCGCTGAGAGCACGTGGTGGATTAAAGAATCGGCCAAGGGGCCCCTGAAAACCAACGGCAGAAGGCGCTACCGGTTCATAAGAGAGAGTTTTGGGACTCTGCTTTCCCGGATGATTGAGCTGAGGCCATAGATGCGTACCATTCTCCTGCCCGGCCTTTGCCCATTCTGACAGTTGTTCGAGGTTTCGTTCGTCTTCGATGACGACATTTTTCGGCTCCCCGAGAGCTTTCCTGTCGATCATGACGTTGCCTGTCACGCAGAGACCCACGCCACCTTTGGCCCAACGGCCATAAAGTCTCGTCAGCATTACCGTCGGGGCGTGATCCCGAGTTCCAAGGGCCTCACTCATTGCGGATTTGCAGAAACGGTTCTTGATTATTGCTCCGCACGGGAGCTCGAGGGGACGATTGAGAGTTCCGGGTACAGACAGGGCGTTTTCAGGCATTGGCACTCCTTTTCAGACATCCTGAATCGGTAAGAGTTGAGCAGTTTTCCGTTGATCAAAGATGATTGATCACTGACTGCATCATACTACAGTTATAGTTTGGACATTCAGATGTAATAAGAGAAGTGCTTTTGAATACCTGCTGACGCCGGATCCATTTTCTTTATCAGGTTCTTTTCGCAGCGGGCATGCAGATCCACAGGATAATGTATGCAATCAGTCCTACCCCGCCGAAGAAAATGGATGTGAGGAACATGGCACGCCATAGCCACGAGGGAACTGAAGTATACTCACCAAACCCCCCGCATACTCCGGCAATCTTCCTGTCCTCAGCAGATTTTCTCATATCTCTCAGGCTTGTGAATACTTCCGATTTTTCTTCGTTTATGGGTTGATGTGTCATCTCGTTTCCTCCTGTTGTTTATACGATGAATTGCAATTTCTGTTTCCGCAAAGGCTGGTGTCAGGAGATACTCAGTAAATCATCTTTGGAGCGCCTGAAGTTTATGACCCGTATCGGGAAAGTGCCTGTTTTAGTTCCATTTCAAAGCGTAGCGGATCATCCGGTGTAAAAAGAATTCGCCGGATATATCCTTCACTCTTGTCCAGGACAATATGTTCCAGGAAATTGGCCCAATCCAGTTTCAAAGCGGGACGGAAGTTCTTCAACTTCAGATTGCCCCTGAGCAGTCCTTCAACATCGGATTCCACGGCATCGACCTGTTCAATGTGCTCAAATGGGACGACCATCAACCCGAATTTCGTCGCAAACTCCACACGATTGTCATAAATCCGGTATTCCTGCCAGAAACTCCTGACTGTACTTCGGGATGTGTAAACGGGATTTTCCTTCATTGTTTTTCCTCCTTTTCAATTCCCTCCGTTACCGACACGCCGTATTGAACGTTCTGTACCCTAGCCGTCACGGCCTGCCGGTTGCGATCCCTCCCAGGAAAAAGGCAAAACCAAGGACCCGGTCGCAGTGCGGGCAAGAATACATAACTTCCTTTTTTACAACACCCTCCACATCCTTGTGGACTTCGAGGGCACCTTCATCCTTTTTTGCTGAAGCAAGAGTAACATCTTTCTCACAATGAGGACATTTTGCCATAACGGAATCTCCTTTCTCTTACAGGTTCCTGAACCTGAAACTTTTCAGAAAACATATTACTACTCCATGACAATTAAATTCCTTATATATTACCCCTAAAAAATTGAAAATATTCATGTTCAGGAATTCTTGAACAGCTGATGTTTAGAAATGGCACCTTCCATTCAGCCTACTCCTCAAGGAAGTTTATATTATTCTTAGTTCTATCAGTCACAGGTTTCTCAGTTGAAAGCTTCTGTTCACTGTTAAATATTAAATTCAGTTGAAATGTCCTGCTGCTTGTGCTAATTATAGTTATTAGCTGTTCGGCCCAATATTGTTACCACTTCTATTTTTTGCGCTACAATGGTATTTGGTATCAGATATATAATGGAAAGGAGGGTAATGAGTATGGATGTTCTAGCACTGTCGCGGTTCCAGTTTGCTGTGGCAACCTATTTTCACTTTCTATTTGTCCCGTTAACCCTGGGTCTCTCACTGCTGGTCGCCATTATGGAAACCATGTATGTAAGAACGGGGGATGAGGAGTACAAACGGATTACAAAGTTCTGGGGAAAGCTCTTCCTGATAAACTTTGCCGTTGGAATTGTCACTGGCATTACTTTGGAATTCCAGTTTGGCACCAACTGGTCCCGCTATTCAGAGTTTGTGGGAGATATTTTCGGGTCCCTCCTTGCCATTGAAGCGACCCTTGCTTTTTTTATGGAATCCACATTTATCGCAGTCTGGGTTTTCGGATGGGAAAGGCTCAGCAAGAAAATGCACGCCGCTTCCATCTGGCTGGTGTTTATCGGATCCAACATCTCAGCATTCTGGATTCTCACCGCAAATGCCTGGATGCAGCATCCGGTTGGTTATGCGATTAGAAATGGCCGTGCGGAACTCGCCAGCTTCACTGAAGTAATTACGAATCCCTACGCATTCCTTAAATTCTTCCATCAGTTGCCTGCCGCGTACACGCTGGGTGGCTTCTTTGTCATGGGGATCAGTGCCTGGCACATCATCCGTAAAAGCAACACGGGGTTTTTTAAGAAATCATTCCGGATTGCCGCTTCCCTCACTCTCCTTTGCTCTGTTCTTGTGGTTGTCACCGGTCACCTCAGCGGTGAAGAGGTGTCGAGATACCAGCCAGCCAAATTGGCAGCAATGGAATCCATCTGGGACACAGAAAAACCAGCTGACATGAAATTGCTGATCATTCCGGACCCGGCAAATGAAAAAAACAGCGTGGAGGCTTTGAGAATTCCCCACCTGCTCAGCATCCTTTCCCATTACACGCCTTATGCTGAAGTAAAGGGTCTGAAGGCCTTTCCAAAAGACGAACGGCCTCCGGTAATCCCGGTGTTCTTTGCATTCCGTATTATGGTTGGAGTTGGTTTTCTCATGATCCTGCTGGCACTTTTTGCTTGGCGCTGGCAGGACAGGATTGAGGAATATCCCCGCTTCTTGAAAATTCTAATCTGGGCGATTCCCCTGCCCTACATTGCAATTCAACTGGGATGGACAGTAGCAGAGCTGGGTCGTCAGCCCTGGATTGTGTACGGCATCATGAAAACATCAGACGCTGTATCCACCGCGATCAACACTCCTCAGGTGGCTACCAGCCTGATCGCATTCACGCTGGTCTACACATTGCTCGGAATTGCGGACTTTTACCTGTTATTCAAGTTTGCCCGTAAAGGGCCGGAAACAAACTGAGGAGGGAATCACATGTTGAACATAACCTGGTTTATCCTGTGGGGACTCCTCTGGGCACTCTATTTCATGCTGGACGGTTTTGATCTCGGCCTCGGTGCTCTGATGCCCCTTTATGCCAAAAATGATACGGAAAAGAGAATGATTCTTAACGCAATGGGTCCATTCTGGGACGGCAATGAAGTTTGGCTCATAACTGCCGGTGGTGCTACATTCGCCGCCTTTCCCAAAACCTATGCTGTGATGTTCAGTACGCTTTATGCGCCCCTCCTGCTCATTTTATTCGCCTTGATTTTGAGGGGTGTTGCATTTGAATTCAGAAGCAAAGTGGAAAGTCACAGCTGGCGTCAAATCTGGGAATGGTGCCTCATCATCGGCAGCTTTGCACCCGCATTGCTCTTTGGCGTGGCCTTCGCCAACATCTTCAAGGGTATCCCTTTTGATGCCCAAGGCATGTTTCACGGGGACATCTTTACTCTCCTGAATCCATACGGCCTTGCCGGCGGCCTGTTTTTCCTTTTCTTTTTCTTCATGCACGGAGCCATCTGGGCCTCTGTCAAAACAAAGGGAATGACTGCTGAACGTGCAAAAGGAATCGCGCCCAAGCTGTGGATCATTACTTTGATTCTTGCCGTCCTTTTTCTCACCTATTCAGGATTCGCGACAACACTCTATAACAATTATCTTTCCCATCCGGTTTTGTTTGTCATTCCATTAATTGCGGTTGTTGCCCTGCTTATGGTTCGAGTATTTATGGCAAAAAACAATTGGTGGAAAGCATGGTTTGCTTCTGCGGTCACCATCGTGATGGTTACCTATTTCGGTATCACCGGCATGTTCCCCAATCTTTACCCGTCCTCGCTGGATCCGGCTGCATCTTTGAATATCTATAATTCAGCCTCAACCCAGGGGACACTGAAAATTATGTTCGTGGTCGTTCTCATCTGCGTTCCCTTTGTTCTGGCATACCAGATCTGGCATTACATCGCTTTACGCCATCCGGTAACCGAAGAGATTATTCACGACGAGGACGCATATTGATCTAAGTCTCATCTTTTGAGGGGGGAGTCATTCCCCCTCTTATTTTTCAAAAACATTGGCAATACTCTTGACAATAGTAATCAAATTGTTATTATTGCGAATGGTTACTAATATTGATGGAGGAGACGATGAACCCGGTAAACATAAATGTTCTAAATAGAATGGATGAGGGAACCGAAGCACAGAGGACCGGGATCGAGGCGACTCCCTTTCTGTCGAACGCAGTGAGATTCCCCAGGCGATTAGTGAATTGTAAGAACAACAAAAACTTATTTCCCGAAGCGGAGCTACCAAGCCCCGGCAAAATAATCCTTAACTCAATACGGAGGACAAAAAATGAGTCTTGTGACAAGAGAAGCCCCGGATTTTGTGGCAACAGCACTAATGCCCAACAACACTTTTGATGAATTGAAACTTTCCAGCTACCGCGGAAAGTACGTTATTCTTTTCTTCTATCCTCTGGATTTCACCTTCGTGTGCCCATCCGAGATCATCGCCTTTAACAAGAAACTGGACAAATTCAAGAGTCGGGGATGCGAGATAATCGGTACCTCCATTGACTCCGAGTTCAGCCACCTCGCATGGAAGAATACTCCTGTAGAAAAAGGCGGCATCGGAAACGTTCAGTTTCCCCTTGTTGCAGACATCACCAAGAATATTTCACGTGACTATGGCATTCTTTTCAATGACTCAGTTGCCCTTCGAGGCCTCTTCCTGATCGACAAAGAAGGCATTGTCCGCCACTCCGTAATTAACGATCTGCCCCTTGGCAGAAATATTGATGAAGCGCTCCGTGTTCTGGAGGCCCTTCAATTTGTGGAAAAACACGGCAAAGTCTGCCCGGCAAACTGGCAGGAAGGCAAGAGCGCAATGGAGCCCACAACAGAAGGGGTCGCAAAATTCCTTGCAAAACATACGGACGAGTTATAAACTAAATATAAAATACTTGAACAGGAGGAAACTATGACGAAACGTTCAGAGATTTATAAGTGTAATATCTGCGGAAACCTCGTTGAGATTATCGGCGAAGGCGTCGGCACTCTCGTTTGCTGCGATCAGGAGATGGAATTGTTGACAGCAAAAACAGCCGATTCCAGCACTGAAAAACATGTGCCCGTCATTGATAAGATTGACGGTGGCTATCGGGTTTACGTAGGCAGCACCCTTCATCCAATGGAAGAAAAGCATTGGATTCAATGGATTGAACTTAACGCTGATGGCGTTTCCCACAAGAAATACCTAAATCCCGGTGACCAACCGGAAGCCATTTTCCTGGTTGGAGAAGCAACCACCGTCTTTGCCCGTGAATTCTGTAATCTCCACGGGCTCTGGAAGGGATAACGACACTCCGCGTCGCTACATGATTTGTAACTTGTGATTAGTAAAGAGGAAAGGGGATCAAAAAATGCCCCTTTCCTTTTTTTTGTCACTTCTTTCTTCCTTCTTCACCTCTTGTCAGGCCTCCTCGCTCAACCTTGCCTTTTACTCAAACTCAACCTGCACCGCAATGCGGCGGCTGATACCTTTTTCCTGTACAATATAATTGACCACCATTAACAAGGAGGTTTCCATGGACACACTCCAGACCATTCTGACTCGCCGAAGCATACGGAAGTTCAAAAACCTACCCATTTCAGACGAATCCCTTCATCGCATCATTGAGGCTGCCATGTATGCACCCAGCGCCAACAACAGACAACCCTGGCATTTCGTCATCATTGATGACCGAACCTTACTGGACCAGATTCCCGGCTTTCATCCGTATGCAGCTATGGTTAAAGAAGCTCCCGTTGTCATCTCAGTCTGTGGCGATACAAGACTGGAGCCTGCGGAAGGCTACCTCGCACTGAATTGCGGTGCAGCTACCCAGAACCTGTTACTGGCAGCTCATTCGTTGGAGATCGGTTCCTGCTGGCTCGGCATCTATCCGCGGGAAGAACGGATTCAGGGAGTGAGGGAACTGCTGGAATTGCCCAACCATATTCTGCCGATGGCGCTGGTTGTCCTGGGTATTTCCAATGAAATACACTCCACACCCCATCGCTTCCGCCCGGATCGCGTCTATCCCAATCACTGGCCCCACGCGGAACCAGAAACGGGAAGACTTTGATTAAAAAGTGATGAGTGATGAGTGATGAGTGATGAGTGATGAGTGATGGGTGAAAAGAGGTGTTCAGTGTTCTGTGTTCAGTGTTCTGACAGATGTCTTGTGTCTTGTCCTGATATAGGTTGACACCTATAGAACCGCTGAAAGCGGTCA
>PFTO01000188.1 GCA_002789615.1 Acidobacteria bacterium CG_4_9_14_3_um_filter_49_7
ACCAGTGAAATCCGGTCATCGTTAAAACGATAGAGTGCTGGTTTTTCCGATAGGCCGAGAAATGAATGGGTGCCGTGGTAGTCGGGGATCCCGATCACTCTTCCATGTTGCCAGAATTGGTGAAAATGGCCTACGAATATTCGGTCACTGCCTGGAAATCGTTTTCCCAACCTTCCGGCGACCTTGATCAGTTCGTCCTGTCGGACTTGTTTACTTAACTCACCTTCCTGGAATATTCTAATCAACTTCCGGGCCAGTCCGGAAAATCGCTTCCATTGGAAAAGCGCACGGGCAAGACTGGACTTCAACAGCCTCATCAACAGTCGATCCGAAAACAGGTGATCCATGTGGCCATGAACAAAAACGCAGTGCTCTCCTCCTGACTCAATCTCAATGGCGTCCTCTGAAATTTCATCAAAACAATCAAAATAGGCCCTTTCAATATAAAAGTCCCAATTTCCTTCCACCATAATGGTTCTGCACTTTTCGGAAAGCGATTTGACAGCCTCAAGGAGCGCATGCCCATTTTCATGATCAAACACTGGGATCGCTGCCCACACACGGAACACGTCGCCCAGCAGCACAATGGTTTTCGTCTGTTTCGCCACTTCTTTAAGAGTGTGAAGAAATGACGTAAAGTCGGGATGGCCCGACGTCACCGGCAGATGACAGTCGGCAAAAATGACAACTCGAAATTTGGGATCAGTAGAGGGCACGGAGAATCTTCCTGTCTTTCTTCGAAAATATCCGATCGAGATCCAGAATCATAATCGGCTTTCCATCACGGGTCAGAATGCCGGAAACAGGCATATCTCCGGTATCGCCGCTTTTTATTTCACTTTCATTCACTTCAATAACATTCAGAATTTCCGTCACACGGATAGCCACCAGCATGTCCTCTACTGTGACCAGGAACAGGCGGCCTTCGGTAACCGCGTCAAGCCCGTATTTCCCGGCAATTCTTACCACAGATATAATGTGCTCCCTGTGCGCAAAAACCCCTTCCACATAATCCGGTCCATCCGGTACTTGTGTGATCTCCATTTCCTTCAACACATGGGAAACGCACCGGACATCCAGTGCCATCTGTGTCTTTCCCACACGAAACAGCAAAGCATACTTCATGATACCATTTTACCGGAAACTTCCAGCGAAGGGAAAGAGAAGTTCAAGTTTAAGCTTAAGTTTAAGTAAAGGCAGGGAATCGGCCATTCTCTTCTCTTACCCTTTCCAACTCTCACGCTCACCCCCACGCACAACGCCCACTCCAACTCTTCCACGTTCATGTTACAATGGCTGTGGAACGCTAAGGAGAATCGCTATGATCTCATTACTGACGGATTTTGGGATAAAAGATACATATGTTGCAGAATTGAAGCTGGTTCTTCTCTCCCACGGGATTGAACAAGTTCTGGATATCAGCCACCATGTGGAAGCTGGAAATCCCCGGCACGGACAGTTCCTGCTTCAATCTGTATACCAGCGTTTCCCGGCAGGAACTGTTTTCCTTGCCGTGGTGGACCCGGGTGTTGGAACCAAACGGGCCCCGGTGGCGGTGCACTTGGACCATCACTGGTTTGTGGGGCCGGATAACGGCCTTTTTTCGTTTGCCTGTAAGGGGAAGACCTTTCATATTGATACTGACGATCCACTGTTTTCCCCCCAATGCAGCAATACTTTTCATGGGAGGGACATTTTCGCACCAGCTGCAGCAGGGATTCACAACAACGTAAACCGCTTCCTGAAAAAAACGGTCGGACTTTCAGTGGTAAGGCCTATTTCGTTTGTGGAAGAAATCACAGCGCTTTCTAATGGAGAAATCCTCCACATAGACGGGTTCGGAAACCTGGTCACTTCTGTTCGAAACCAACTGCTGGGCCGGGTAACTCTGGAACTGGACGGAAAGATAATTGTCCAGAGCCATTCTACCTTTGCTGAGGGTGGGGATGGGCTATTTATGGTACCAGGGAGCAAGGGACTGATTGAAATTGTCGCCCGGGAAAGGCGGGCATCTGATATCCTGAGAACAGAAATTGGAACTGGTATAGAGGTGAGAATAAAATGAGAAATTTTTCAGTGAAGCGGCGAAATCGGGTCTCCGGATGGTTGAAGGGGTTGATGATTATCGGAATTGCCTGGTCACTGGTAGGGGCCGGCATGTACTACCGGGCCGGAGCTACACTGAAAAGCAGGACCAGTACGCCGGAGGCCATGCTGAGCCACATTCGCCAAGCGCGATACGCCGGATTTTTCCCCCTGAAACACCGGTTGGATGAAATGGAAAATGTCGCAGTAATTCTTGCCGGCAAAAAGGCGATTATTTCTGACTCCGCTCATCTTACCCACGGTACATATCAGGCTCTTCTCAATAATTTGCTGGCGGCACATCGGCTTGATACTTTCTCCACCCTGATGGACTACCTGAACCACCGGAGACTATCTCTGCCCCGGTTCCAGGCGATGTATGACTTTGATCATGGTAATTTCTCAAAAGCGGCCCCATTTCTGAAAGATGATCCGGATTTCAAGGGTTATTTTGCGACCAGATCCGTACCGGTTGTCGAAGGAATTCTGGATGTTGATATGGAATTGGGAAAATTCAGAGCTAAATTGCCAGGCACTTCCTTCCTGGAAAAAGCGGTTCCCCTCCATCGACATTTTCTTGCCATTTATGGGAGTTCTCTGGATCCTGATATCCAGAAAATTCTGTATCAGTCCATGGGGAAATGGAACGGGGCATTCCTTGTCTCGGAGAATTCCCACCTTATCGGACTCTGCGCAAAGAATATGAATCCTTTTCAGGATGTTTTTGAGGCCGGTTCCGTAATCAAAGTGGTCACTATGGCGGCGGCCATAAAGGAAGGTGCGACAGTTGATTTTCCTTACAATTGCAAAGGTCCGATCCGGATCGGCGGGCATATTTTCTACGATTGGAAAAAGCATGGAAAGCTCAAAAGCATGGCAAACAGCCTCGCTTCTTCCTGCAATCTGGTTTTTGCGGAAACCGCTCTGAAACTGGGTCCGGAAGTGGAAGGACGCTGGCTGGATCGTTTCGGTATCAATAACCGTTCATTCTCCCTCGGGGAGTTATCAGCCAGGCTGGGTGAGCAACGGACTCCACTGGAGGAAGGAGACTATGCGCTGGCCCGGGGGGCCATCGGACTGGATACAGCATATATCACACCTTACTGGCTGGTTCGCACAGCTGCCTCACTGGCATCGGATGGACGGAATGTTCTGCCTACACCCTTTACTAACGAGACTGTCCCGGGAAATGGAACCCTGTCCCTGCCATCCCATTCAAAAGCAGAATTCCTGTTTCCAGAAGAAGCGCTTCCTTCCATCGAAGAAGGAATGCTGAAGGCGGTCAACTGGGAAGAGGGCACCGGAAAGCGGGCAGCCGTTGCGGGAATCAAACTGATGTTAAAAACCGGCACAGCGGGCAAATCCCCCTACAATTCGGTGCTGATGGGTACCTTTGAAGTGAACGGACACCGATACGCTTTCGGCCTGTTTCTGGAAAAGGCCGGTCGGGCAGAATACAATGGCACTGCCGTCTTGAGACCAGCACTGGAGAAACTGAGACTCCGGCTGATGATGCTGCAGAAACCTGAAGAGGTGAGTCATCCATGACTTTTGTGCATCTCCACAACCACACTGAGTACAGTCTGCTGGATGGACTGACCAATGTAAAAGAAATGATCCAGCGGGCAAAGGAACTGGGAATGCCCGCCATTGCTATCACCGACCACGGCACCATGTTCGGTATCGCTGAGTTTTATCTCGAGGCCAGGAAAGCGGGAATAAAACCCATTCTGGGGTGTGAGGTATATGTGGCTCAGGGGAGCCGTCTTGAAAAACAGAAAGGTGCCCGGATGAACCACCTGGTTCTCCTGGCTCGAAATAATGCGGGTTATCAGAATCTTTGCAAGCTGGTTTCCGAAGGCTTTCTCAGTGGATTTTACTATAAACCCAGAATTGACCTTGAATTGCTGGAAAAGCACAGTGAAGGACTTATCGGCCTCACGGCTTGCCTCAAGGGAGAGATTCCTGAGCTGATTTTGAACGATTGTTACGAAGATGCAAAGAAGGCTGCCCTTCGTTTCCAGAAAATCTTCGGCAAGGGTCACTTTTATCTGGAAATGCAGGACCATGATATCCCCGCAGAAAAGAAATTGCTTCCTGAGATCGTAAAACTGGCAAGGGAAGTAGACATCCCCCTTGTTGCCACCAACGACATGCATTATCTGAAACGAGAGGACAGCGAGGTGCACGACATACTCCTCTGCCTCCAGACCAATCACCTTCTCAGCGATGAGAATCGAATGAAATATGCCCCCTATAAGTTCTACCTGAAATCCAGGGAAGAAATGGAGGCGCTGTTTTCCTACTGTCCGGAAGCCCTGGACAACACATTGAAAATTGCGGAAATGTGTGATGTGGAATTGCCAAGTAAAATGATGCTGCCGGAGTTTAAGCCACCCGATGGGCAGGCACTGGATGACTACCTGGAGCAGTTGGCAAAAGAGGGTCTGGAGAAACTGAAAGAAGCGGGGAAACTGGACAATACCATTCCGATGGAACAGTATACCGAGCGGCTTCAGACCGAACTGGATGTCCTGAAAATGAAGGGATTTGCCGGCTACTTTCTTATTACCTGGGATTTCATCCGGTTTGCTAAAGAACACGACATTCCGGTGGGACCTGGCAGAGGGTCCGCTGCGGGTTCGTTGACTGCGTATTGCATGGGCATCACCGACGTGGATCCATTGCGCTACAAGCTTCTATTTGAGCGTTTCCTCAATCCGGAACGAACATCCATGCCCGATATCGACATTGATTTCTGCAAGAACCGCCGGGAAGAAGTAATCAATTACGTGAAAGAAAAATATGGTGAAGAGCGGGTGGCACAGATTGTTACATTCAACCGGATGAAAGCCAAACTGGCAATCAAAGATGTGGCCCGGGTGATGGGGTATCCCGCTGCAGAAGCCAACCGGGTCACCACAAAACTGTATCCGCCGGGATTAAATGTTCCCCTGAAACAGGCATTGGAAGACAGCGATGAACTACGGGCTTTCCGGGATGAAAATGACCTCAATCGCCAGCTGTTTGACTATGTGGCACGGATTGAAAACACGGCCCGCCACGCCGGCGTCCACGCGGCAGGTGTTATTATTACGCCCCGCCCCATTACTGAACTGGCACCGGTTTTTGTGGACCCAACTTCCAAATCCCCGGTACCGGTGGTTCAATATGATAAGAATCTGGCTGAGGGTATCGGTCTTCTGAAAATGGATTTTCTTGGCCTGAAAACCCTCTCTGTAATCGACATTGCAATGGAGCTGATCACCAGCCGGCATAAAGTTACCCGTTCGGAAATGCGTGAAGCGTTTACAAAAGTGAATGACAATAAAGTCTTTGAACTTTTTCAGAACAGTGACACACAGGGAATCTTTCAGTTTGAAAGCTCGGGAATGCGGGGTCTGTTGAAGAGCCTTCATCCGAACAAGATTGAGGACCTGATTGCCTGCAACGCCATGTATAGACCGGGCCCCATCGGCAGCGGAATGCTGGACGGCTATATTCGCAGGCGAAACAAGCAGGAAGATGTCACATATTCACTGCCGGAACTGAAGCCCATCCTGGAAGAAACACATGGAATTATCCTCTACCAGGAACAGGTGATGCTCATCGCGGTGGAGGTGGCCGGTTATTCCCTGGCCCAGGCCGACATTCTGCGAAAGGCTATGGGGAAAAAGAAAAAGAAGGTGATGGAAGAACAGAAAAAGATCTTCCTGAAAGGAGCAGAGGAAAGGAACGTGGATCCAAAAAAGGCAGAGGAGTTGATGGACACCATGGCTCAGTTTGCAGAATATGGTTTCAACAAGTCCCATTCAGCTGCTTATGCGCTTCTTGCCTACCAGACGGCCTGGTTGAAAGCTTACTACCCGGTGGAATTCGCCACAGCAGTGCTCCGGATGGAACAGGCCAGCAGCACCAAAGTGGGAGACATCCTCAAATTCAAGCCCATGCTGGAGCACATGGAAATCGCCCTGCTGCCACCGGACATCAATCAAAGCGAGAACAGTTTTACCATTGTTGAGAATGAAATTCTCTTCGGTCTCGGTGCCGTCAAAGGCGTGGGCAGCAGTGCCATTGATGTGATAATTGAAGAACGAAATACGAACGGTTCATTTAAGAGTTTTGACGATTTTCTATCCCGAATGGACACACGAAAGGCCAATAAAAAAGTAATGGAATCCCTGATCATGGCTGGAGCCTTTGACTGCCTCGGAGAAAAGCGTAAGCATCTTTCAGAAACACTGGAAGTTTCCATGCGATTTGCCTCAAAGAAAAACGAAGAGAGACGGATGGGACAGCGCTCCTTGTTCGACACACTGCCTGAACCGGAAAGTGCCCAGACCAAACCAGCCACAGAGCATGAAGAATGGGATAAGATGGAACTGTTGGAAAAGGAAATGGATGTCCTGGGATTCTATGCCTCCGGCCATCCACTGGACGAAGTGGCTGGGGAATTGCGACGCTTCTCCACCCTTTCCGCCGCAGACATTCACGCAATGATGGATGATCTGGAAGGTTCCGAACCTGTTCCCGCCTACCGGAGCGAAACCGTAGTCGTGGGAGGGATGATTCGAAATCTTCAATTTAGAACGGACCGTCGGGGAAGAAAAATGGCCTCCTTCATACTGGAGGACCTCACCGGTCGTGTCAATGTAGTCATATTTGCTTCCAAATTTCCAGGAGAAAATCAGGGCAAAGGCGCCATATCAAACCTCACAGAATTACTCGAAAACGGCCAGCGGGTTTTTGTTTCCGGAAAACTGGATCTGGCCCGTTCTTCTCCGTCCATACTGCTGGATGATATCCGGGGTTTTGATTCCTTCGTCAAGGGAGGAGCGGCCACCCTCTCCATTGAGGTTCGGTCAGCTGACCAGTTGAACCAACTGCGGCTGGCACTGGAACCCTACCGTGGAAATGATTTGAAACTGTTCTTCAAGGTGGAAGTGGGGGCTAAAATTGTTTGGGTACGCAGCGCTGATCAATATAACTTGTCCGCAGATGTACTGTCTACTTCTGTGCTGAATGATCTGGGTTTTTCTTACGCCATTCGTTGAGAAAGTCCTCCGCCACCCGAGCGCCCTCAGAAATCGCCTGCTCTGCCTTGTGAAAATCATAAAACAACATGCCCGGCAGTTCGGGAGAAATTACGTAATCCGGTTGATTCAACTCAATGCTTCGCCAGGCGATTTCATACTGAAAGATGTGAAAAGTCCGATTCAATGTGTAGAGCATTCCCGGTTTTTCTTGTTTTTTCTGTAATTTGATTCCTCTTTTCTTCAGAAAAGACTTCATCGCGGGAAAGCGGTCCAGGAATGCCTTGTCATCCGCTTCCAAAGGCTTGATCCAGTTTCTCCGGTAAGCAGCGGGCGGCAGGTTGAGACTCACTGCCACAATCTTACTTTCTTTGCCGTAAGGTTTCAGCACATCCACCGGCACCGGATTGGTTAACCCGCCGTCCACGTACCATTTGTTTTTCAATCGGTAGGGCTTGAACAGTCCGGGAATGGAAA